>CAZSKE010000380.1:0-2961 GCA_964607325.1 uncultured bacterium
ACACCTGGACGCACACGCCGACCGACACCTGGACCCACACGTGGACGCACACGCCCACTTACACGTGGACGCACACGTGTACGTTCACGCCCACGTTCACGTCGAGCGCGTCCTTGACGCCCACGAGCACGCGAACCCCCACCCCCACGCTGACGCCGATCGACGTGCCTTGCGGCGATCTGCGGTGCAGTGTGGCGTACCCGAACCCGGTCACTTCCCTCGGGGAGACGGTGAAAATAGACCTTCTGACCTCCTGCCCGCAGAATGTCGACTGGTCGGTGTACACGGTCAATTCACGGGGGATTTACGAGGAGTCCATCCTCGTGGATGGCCCGCGTACCGTGGCCTGGAATTTGAGGGATGTGAAGGGAAGGGCCGTGGCGACGGGACTGTATTACATCCGCGTGAAATCCGGGGACGCCTCACCGGTGATCCGCAAAGTGTTGGTTCAATATTGATGGAGGGTGAAGCCGCGGGGACCTCTCCCGCGCGCGCGTATTGTCCGGAGGGGATCCGGCGGCGCGAAATCCACCGCTCGCTTCACGACTATTTCCACACCGATCTTTATTTCGACCGCCAATAAGTTTTCGCTGAGCCGAGTCGGCAATGGTATCCCCTCTTTATCCGACCCCAAAATCGCGTCGACGATAATTCGAGAGATCCTTCGAATGAACGAGATCCAGAACGCTCGAAACGCGAAGTCGGCCGCGGCGTGGGGCGATCCCGCATTTTGATTGCCACGGGGCTTGGCCCTGGGGTAGCCTTTGGTGCGGATTGTCGCTATGACCCCCGAGAAACGGTGGGTTGTCCACTCCACTAGGAGGCCGTTTGTGTCACCTCGTAGCATCCGGTTCGCCCTTTGTCTGGGTTTGGCCGCCTTTTTCATCGTCTGGACACCCGCCTGCCAGACCGCCCAGAAGGCCTCGAAGCCATTCATGACCAACGCCCCGGCGTTGGAGGAACTCGATTCGATGGAGGTCGTCAAGCGCATGGGCCTCGGATGGAACCTCGGCAACACCATGGAGGCCTGCGGCGACTGGATCAAGCCGGGGGACATCCGCAATTACGAGACCGCTTGGGGTAATCCCGAGACCACTCGCGAGATCATCGGCGCGATCAAGGCGGCCGGGTTCAAGTCCATCCGCATCCCCGTGGCCTGGTCGAACATGATGCAAAGCAATAACGTCATCCATTTCCTCCTGATGGAACGCGTCAAGGAGATCGTCGATGACTCGCTCGAGGAAGGGTTGATCGTGGTGGTCAATATCCATTGGGACGGCGGCTGGTGGTCCAAATTTCCGACGGAATACGACAAATCCATGAAGCGATACACGAAGATGTGGTCGCAAATCGCCGGGCAATTCAAGGATTACCCCTCCACCCTGATCTTCGAGTCCCTCAACGAGGAGGGCTGTTTCAACGACCTCTGGAACCGATGGGGGGCGCCGGCTCCCGAGCAGAAGCAAAAGGCCTATGGGATTCTCAATAACATCAACCAGGCGTTCGTCGATCTCGTGCGGAATTCCGGCGGCATGAACGCCAAACGGCATCTTCTGATCGCGGGATACGCGACCGATATCGACCTCACCGTGGATCCGCTGTTCGTCATGCCGAAGGACCCCGCCGGGCACGGCATCGTCTCCGTGCATTACTACACGCCCTTCACCTTCGCTGGGCTGGAAAAAGACGAGACCTGGGGCAAGATGCGGCCGACCTGGGGGACGAAAGAGGACTACGCCGAGTTGGATTCGAACATGCGGAAATTGAAGACCCGTTACCTGGACCAGGGCGTTCCGGTCATCGTGGGGGAGTATAGCGCGACTACGAAGAAGGAACCCGAGAGCGTGCGCCGCTATATCCTGTCCGTCGCTCGGCTGTCGCACGGGATGGGAATGTGCCCGATGTTGTGGGACGCGGGACAGCATTTCGATCGACGAGCCCTCAAGTTCAAGGACCCGGAACTCCTGGAGGGGTTCCAGAAGATCAATTCCGGCGTGAAAGTTGACGAGGCGGAATTCAACGATAACGCGAACGAGCCCGCCGCGTTTTCTTCTTCCATCCCGGGGGAGCTTCTGCGACAAGCCCGGAAAAACGCCCAATCGCCAGAGACGAGGGAGTTTGAGAAGCTATTTTCCACATCGGTCGGGGAGGACTTGTCGGGGTTCTTGAGCGTGTGCACGCGCGCGACGCCTCTAAAGGGAAGTTCCCTTGTGGTTTTAAAGCTGGAGAAGTCCGGAAGGGTCTCGGATGTTTACGCCGACCAGAACGATCCCGTCGCCGGTTGCGTGGCGAGGAAACTAGCGAGCGAGAAATGCCCGCGACCGCCATTCGCCCCCTACCTCAAACTCGTTGAGATGAGCGTGAAAAATTAGCTTTTGATCGCTGGGTCGCGCGGAGTTCCTTGGCCTTCGAATCAAACACGAAGTCGAGAGGTGATCTGATGCGTGAAGGAAAAGGGACGCCTGGAATCCCGCGCCTTGTTTTGATCGTCCTCGCGTTGCTCGGGGGTCTCGTGACCTGGGTCGCGCCGCCTGCCGTGTCGAATCCAAACGGGAGGAAAACGATGAAATCGTACCGAAACCCCATTCTGAGCGGGTTCCACCCGGATCCCAGCGTCTGCCGCGTGGGTCGGGATTTCTACCTTGTGAACTCCACCTTCGAGTACTTCCCGGGTTTGCCCATCTACCACAGCCGGGACCTGGTGCATTGGGAACAGATCGGCAACGCGCTGGATCGTCCGAGCCAACTGCCATTGAAGGGCGCGGGAGACGCCGGCGGCCTCTATGCCCCCACGATCCGCCACTGGAAGGACACCTTCTACCTCACCTGCACCAACGTGAGCGGAGGAGGGAACTTCATCGTCAAGGCGAAGAATCCCGCGGGCCCCTGGTCGGAGCCGATCTGGATGAATGTTACCGACATCGACGGCTCCATGTTTTTCGATGACGACGGCAAGGCCTA
>CAZSKE010000381.1:0-707 GCA_964607325.1 uncultured bacterium
CCCTCACTTCCACCGGCACCATCACCCCCGTACCGACCGACACCCCGACATGGACCGGCACGGAAACCCTTACCCCAACCGACACGGACACGGAAACACCCACACTCACCCACACCGACACGGATACACCCATGCCCACCCACACCGACACGGAAACACCCTCGCCGTCCCACACCGACACGGAAACACTCTCGCCCACCCACACCGACACGGAAACACTCTCGCCCACCCACACCGAGACTTTCACCACAACCCTCACGCCTCCCAACACCTCCACCCCCAGCGTGACGGATTCGATGACACCGACGGCGTCCCTCACCGTTTCACCCTCCCCGAGCCAAACGGCGAGTTGGACGGACACCCACACCGAAACTCCGACCACCACCGAAACCGATACCCAAACACCCACGCCCTCGGACACGCCCAGCAAGACACGAACCGAAACACCCACGGCGACCATGACCGTCACTCATACCGCGACTCACACGATCACGCTCACGGGCACCACACCCCCCACGGAGACCCCGTCACCGACCCCCACCCGTTCTTTAACGCCTTCCAGCACCCAGACCCCCACGCGCACCCCCTCCTCAACCCCAACCGCGACTTCCACTTGGACGCCATCCTCTTCCCTGACTCCCGTCCCAACCGCCACCCCCACTCATTCCAGAACCCACACACGAACTCCCACCCCTTCCGAGACGACG
>CAZSKE010000381.1:735-2929 GCA_964607325.1 uncultured bacterium
CCGTCGTTTCCACGTCCCACACCCCCACTCCCGCTCCCCCGGATAAACCTTATCCGGATCCCTTTACCCCCGGAAACCCTCCCGAGGATCGGGTGACTTTCCCTCTCCCGGCGGGACATGGCCCGGCCCGCCTGTTGATCGCCAGTTTAAACCGAGGCAAAATATGGGAATCCTCTTTTAACGCGGGTGAAACCGTCGTGTGGGATGGGCGGGATTCGCGAGGACAATGGGTCTCCTCGGGTGTTTACCTTTACCTCTTGGCGGTGGACGGCCGCGTCCGGCGAGGCACCGTGACATCCCTTCGTTGACCGTGAACGTATAAAATAGGGCGCCTTCGAAATCCGTCCGTCACAGGCCCCATCCAAACACACGCGCCGAGGAAACCTTGCCGAGCGTCACGACCCTCATCAGCCTCCTGATCGCCGGAATCTGCCTTCAAAGCTCCTTCAGCCACCTCGGGGCTTGGTCCAGCCGACGGAAGGATCCCATGGTGGGTCTTTTCGGCGCCGAGTGCCTGTTGGCGGCCTTCTACGCCTTGAGCACCCTTTGGGTCTCGTTCTCGACCGACCTCCCCACCTTTCTCCAGCGCAATATGGGATCCGCCATCATCCTTCGCGTCATGACCGCGGCGATCCCCTGGTTTTTGGCCTATTACGCCGACCGCAAACCGGGTAAAGCCGAATGGATCCTCAGCGCTTGTTTCCTTTCGCTCATTCCATTCGACCTGATTCCCGCGCGACGCGGCCTTTATGTGCACATCCAGCGTTTCGTGATCCGTCCCAACTACTGGGGTGAGCCCATCGCCATGACGGAGGGAAGCGTCGGAGCGGCCGGTTATTGGATGTATTTCTCCTATCTTCTGCTCCTGGTGTACGCCGGGTGGCTGACCTACGGTCTTTTCCGGAAAAACCAGCCCCGGAAGGGTTGGGGAATCCTGATCGCGCTCGCCTTGTCCTCGGCGACCTATATCAACGATTTCCTCGTCGATAAAGGATTCCTTCAAGGCGTCAACTTGGTGGATTACGCGTATTATTCCCTGTTCCTCATCGTCGGCATCGACCTGGGATCCCGCCGCGTACGCGCCGAAACGAATTATCAAACCTTGTTCCACATCGCCAACGACGCCATCTTCGTGTACGACATCCGCGCGGGACAAGTGGTGGATGTCAATGACACCGCCCTCGGTCTTTTGCGATCCACCCGCGAAGAGCTTCTCGGCCAACCCTGGGAAAAGCTTTTCGTAGCCACGGGCTCTACCGATAAAAGACGCGTGTCCGAATTTATGCATACAAGCCTGCGCGAGGGTCCTCGCTCTTTCGAGCGTCTCACCCGGCGTAAAGATGGCGATGTTTTCTGGTCGGAAATATCCCTTCGCGCCTCCCGAATCGACGGGCGGGAGGTGATTCTAGTCACGCTCCGGGACGTGGATGACCGGGTCAAGGCGCGCGAGGCTCTTTCCCAGAACGAGGAGTTGAACCGGGGGATCGTGGCGGGTTTCGACGGATTCATCTACATTTGTTCCCAGAACTACCGTCTCGAATACATGAACCCGCCTCTGGGAGAACGGGTCGGGGATCATGATCCGGCGGGTCTTTGCCACCAGGTTCTTTACGGATTCTCCCAACCCTGTTCCTGGTGTGTCACCTCGGAAAACCAGGGCGCGCTAAAAGCCCATTGGGAGATTCGGAATCCCCGGGACGGCCGGTGGCTGGATATCCTGAAGTCCCCCTTGCATCGGCCCGGCGGGGAGATCTCCCGGCTCGTGCTCTTTCGCGATATCACGGACCGGAAGAAATCGGAGGAAGAACGCGCAAACCTCCTGGGCCGGATTCACCAGGCTGAAAAACTGGAAAGTTTAGGGGTCCTGGCGGGTGGCGCCGCGCATGATTTCAACAATCTTCTGACCGCCATCCTCGGGAACGCCGATCTTGCCGCGGAAGATCTTCCCGCGAATTCCCAAGCCCGGTCTTCCCTTGAAAACCTGAAAACCGCCGCTCGTCGAGCGGCCGACCTGTCCCGTCAACTTCTCGCTTACTCGGGCCGGGGCCGGTTCAAAACCTCGCCGGTCATGGTCAATGAGGTCGTCCGGGAAGTCGTGAACCTGCTTCGAGTGACCTTTCCAACCGACGTGTCGATCCAATATGATCTCGACCCGGGAAATCCCGTCGAGATCATATTGGATCGACACGTCGGT
>CAZSKE010000382.1:0-2928 GCA_964607325.1 uncultured bacterium
CAGGTTTGGGCGGACCGGTTGATCCCCATTCTCGCCGATCGACTCGGCCCCCCGGGACGTGAAGATCACGCCCCGCCGCCCACGGGGGAGCCGGGCGCCTTTCGGGGGATCGACGGGTCGGATGCGATGGGGAACGGTTGATCGCGCGAGGAACCCCAGGCGGCATTAACGACGGTTCTTGTCAGGCGGCACGTCCAGGATCCCCATGACCAAGCCGCCCCAGGGATCCCTCACCTCGATCTTCCTGGCGTGAGGCGCCAGTTCCGCGGCCTCCTTCAAACGCTGGGGCCATTTGCGCGCCAACACGAAAGCCGCGATTCCCTTTTCGCCCGGTGGGTCCAGCGGAAAGGGTTTCGCGTCCTCCCAGTTTTCCGGCTTGACCGGCAGGTCCAATAAATGAAAACGAGCGTGCGAGGCTAGGATTTCCCAATCCATGACGACGCGCCGATGGGGGGCGTAAAGGCGGACGTATCGGTCGGTCTCGAAGGAGGGGAAGCCCATGACATCCCAACAACGCGGGCTGTTCCGGAACCCGAAATGGTAGACGTTCGCGTTGAAAAGCGCGGCGCCGAAAAGCCCGGCGGCGAGGAAGGCGACAGCGAGAAGACGGACGCGAGAGGTTCTTGACGCCAAAGGCGCCAGGACCTGGAACCCGCGGGCCACCGCGAGGTAAAGGAAGGGGACCACCAGGAAGAAACGGAGGCTGTTGATGAAGTGGGGAAGGATGACCCAATGCGCGAAGATGTTGGCCGCGAAACCCACCGCCAGCCCGGGCAAGATGAACCAAGTGAAGCGGTTCCGGGGGCGGGTGAGGGCCGCGAGGATTCCCAGCCCGGCCAGGATCGCGGAGAAGGGGTCCATTTGGGCCGTGTTGGGAAGCCCGAATCGCGTGTCCACGCTGACGGAGGGAACAAAAGGCGAAAGCAGGGTGGCGGCGGTTTTTCTCCACAGCAGGCCGGGATTGTTCTGATCCCGCATCGCGGCGAAAATGCTGAGTTCCTGCGCCCGCGCGAGAATTTCGGAAGGGACGCGGTACGCGAAAACGATGAAGGGCCCGGTCAACCACAGGAAGGCCAAGGCGCCCAGGCAGAGGTTCCGCCCGTGGGCGCGGAGGAAGGATCGCCCCCCGATCATCCCCAGGCCGATCAAGGTCCCCAGGAGGATGAACGGCACCAGGCGGCCCGAGATGTAGGATTGCAAGGCCGCCGAGGCGGCGACTCCGGACAGGATCCAAAAGAACCGGCGCCCCTCTCGGAAACCGCGCTCGAGGCCGTAAAGCGCGAGGATCTCATAGCAACCCGTGGGCATGTTCATGAAGGGGGAGAGGCTGTAAAACCGCCACCACCAACCGACGGCCATCAGGAAGGAGGCGCCCCACGCCGCGAAGGGCCCCACATGGAAACGGCAAAGCCGGTAGAAAAAATACACGCTCACCACCGAAAGAAAGGCGTTCGCCAACCGGGCGGCCGGGAGGTTCGGGCCGAAGACCCAAAAAAAGAGGGTGTTCGGGAAATAACACAGGGAGGGATTGCCGCCCCAGAGCGTGGAAAAGGGGGAGCGGAACGCGCCGCGGAGGATCGCCACCTGCCCCTCCAGGTTGTTGGCCTCGTCGATCTGCAATCCGGTCGCGTTTTCCCGCAAGAACGGAAGCGTCAGGGCGCACGCGATCAGGATCAGCGAAAGCGCCGCCCAAGTGTCGCGCCGGGAGGGATCCCCCGGATTCGTGTCCGCGGAACGGTCCGTCGTGACGAGACGGAATAGCGCGATCGCCGAAACGCACCAGGCGAAAAGACCCACCCCCACATTGTCGTACAGGAAGAAACACTCCCCGACGAAAGCCGCCAGGACGGCCGCGATCCCCGCCATCAAGGGAATGTCGGCCGATTTTTTCGGGGGGCTTTTTTTCGCCGGGGCAACGGGCGCGGGAACGTTTTGACGGGGGAAGGAATACCAGAGGAGCGCGAGGGCGACGCAATGGAGGAAGGCGCCGCTTTTCCAATGGATCGGGGCTTCGACGCTGGCGCCCGCGAGAGCCCAGGAACCATAGGCGCCGCAGGCGATCGCGAGGAGGAGGGGCGCCCAACGGATGGACGGGGAAGGCGGGGCGGGGATGGATTTCGCCGGAGCGCGGCGCGTTCGGGGCATTTTCTTTCGCAAGTTCCCATCCCTGCCATTCGATTCGACGAGGGCTCATTATAAAGAGCGCGGGAAAGATAGCGGGTTCGTTTGAGAGAAACGCCGGAAGGGGTTGGGGATGGAAAGGGATAACGACAAGGGGTGCTTGAACGTGACAACTGGTTCGAGCTCTATGTGAACGTCCTAGTGTTACCTTCTGAACCACTAAGTTCACGAAGTCGGAAAAGCCGATTTAAGTCTTAACGGCCTATGTTTTCCTTTGTCAGCTTTGGGGTGTAATCAAGTTGGGCTTGAGGTTTTCATAAAGGGTTTTAATAAAAGAAATAATATATGTAGTCTCTTTAAACTCCTTATCTGGGATCGAGGGATATACTTTGCGCTGGCAAGGTATTTCTCTTGCGTCCTTGAATCGTTTACAAAGGCCACGACTCAGTGAAACGTTGGATTTTAAAACTCGCCTTTCTTGGGTTGACGGGAAGCGCGGTTCTGCTGGCGCCCTGGGGCGCCCAGGCCGCGGCGCTTTACCCGTTTCCACAGAATCGCGCGCCCCTGAACGGCATCCAACCCACGGTGGGGAGCGCGGCCGACGTCCAGACCGCCTACAACAAATGGAAAACGGATTGTGTGACGACCACGGGTGCCAGGGGTTTCCAGCGCGTTCGGAGGACCAATGATTCGGGGCTCCAGGCCGATTCGACCGTCTCTGAGGGAATCGCGTACGGCATGCTCATCTCCGTTTACATGGACGACCAGACCTTGTTCGACAACCTTTGGAAATACGCCAGGACGTTC
>CAZSKE010000383.1:0-2923 GCA_964607325.1 uncultured bacterium
TCATCGTGGCGATCGACGGGCCCGCGGGCGCCGGAAAGAGCACCGTGGCCAAGCGCCTTGCCAAGCGGCTCGGGTTTCTCCATATCGACACAGGCGCCATGTACCGCTGTGTGACGCTGGCGGCGCTTCAAAAGCGCCTGGACCTGCAGGATTCCGCCGCCCTGGAGGCCCTGGCCCGCGCCTGCCGCATCGAACTGAGGCCCGCCGAACCCGAGAACAAGGTTTTCCTCGATGGTGAGGACGTCTCGAAGGCCATCCGAGCGCCTGAAGTCACCGAGGCCTCGGCCCACATCGCCAATTGCGTGGGGGTGAGGAAAATCCTGGTGGGGCGTGAGGACGCGCGCGCTTATGGCGGGGCTGTTTTGGAAGGTCGGGACATCGGCACGGATGTTTTTCCCGACGCCAAGTTCAAGTTTTTCCTGGACGCCGATCCGGAGGTGCGGGCTCGAAGACGCCTCAAGGATCTTTTGGCGGCCGGGGAGAAGACGACGCTGGAGGAGGTCTTGTCCGACGTCAAGGCCCGGGATGACCGGGACCGCAACCGGGTGGTTGGCGGTCTCCGGAAGACGCCGACCTCCATTGTTTTGGATCATTCCGACCTGAGCCTTGAGGAGTCCGTGGACGCCCTTTTTCAAGCCATTCGTCGAGAACGTTGAGACCCGCGTCGTGACGCGAGTCGCCCGATAAGAACCCTGACGGGAGCCGCGCGTCGAAGGGACGCGATCATCCGGACGGCGTGAAAAACTTCGCTTGATTCAAAATGGGAGAACCCTGACGATGCCACCGCGTAAAAAACATCCAAAAATCTCCTGGATTGGCCGGGTTCCGCGCGCCCATCGCACGAGCGACACCCATGTCGCCGGAGCGGAAGCGCTGATCACCCCCCGGAAGGTCAAGACCCTTTTACCGGCCAGTCGGCGGCAATACCAGACGGTTCTGTCGGGCCGCCAGGCCATCGAGGCCATCCTGGATCGCAAGGATCGTCGGTTGTTCGTGGTGGTCGGTCCCTGTTCCATCCACGATCCCAAGGCCGCTTGGGAATACGCCAACCGCCTTAAACGACTCGCGGCCCTGGTGAAATCCACGCTCCAAGTGGTCATGCGGGTTTATTTCGAGAAACCGCGCACCACCACCGGGTGGAAAGGCCTTATCAACGACCCGAACATGGACGATTCCTTCCACATCGAGAAGGGAATCCTCTTGGCGCGAAAACTCCTCTTGAAATTCAACGACATGGGTTTGCCCTGCTCGACCGAGGCGTTGGACCCGATTATTCCCCAGTACTTGGCCGATCTGATCGCTTGGTCCGCCATCGGGGCGCGCACCACCGAAAGCCAGACGCACCGGGAGTTGGCGTCCGGATTATCCATGCCCGTGGGGTTGAAGAACGCCACCGATGGGTCGATCCAGCCGGCCATCAACGGCATCCAAGCGGCCCGCACCCGCCACCA
The DNA here is from genome assembly GCA_964607325.1 of uncultured bacterium. GTDB lineage: Bacteria > Oederibacteriota > Muellerivitia > Muellerivitales > Muellerivitaceae > CAZSKE01. The sequence continues at coordinate 1,452 of CAZSKE010000383.1, forward strand.
TTTTTTGGGGATGAGTCAGGACGGCCGCACGGCTTTGATCCGCACCACGGGGAACCCTTACGCGCATATCGTCCTTCGCGGGGGAGGCAAGCCCAACTACGACGCCGAATCCATCCGGTCCTGCGAAAAGGCCTTGGAAAAGGCGGGCTTGCCCGTCAACATCGTGGTGGATTGCAGTCACGGCAACTCCAACAAGGACTACCGGATGCAACCCGTTTCCTTCAGATCGGTGCTCGCCCAGATCGAGGCGGGGAACAAGTCGATCGTGGGAACCATGCTGGAAAGCAACCTTCGCGAGGGTCAGCAGAAGATCCCTGAAAACGTCTCCCGCGTCACGCGCCTCCAGTACGGGGTGTCGGTGACGGACGCTTGCATCAATTGGGAGACCACGGAGGATCTTCTTCTGGAGGCCCATAAGCGGCTGTCGCGGGCCTGGGGACGTTGAGGGTCGGAGCGCGGTTGCCCCGGCATGGCGCTGTGAGCCGCTCGTCATGGGCCCGTGGTTTTTTAAAACGCTGACCGCCGAAAACCGGTTCCGGAGGAACCATGACTTGCCCGTCTTTCCCCGACGTGCGCATCCCGCTCTGGATGCTCTTCACTTTTTATCTGCCGCTGAAGGCGGTCGGACAGGAAAACATCCCGAGTGAAGGGCCTTTCGTCCTCTGTTCCAACCACGCTTCCTACCTCGACCCGATCGTCCTGGGATATTCCAGCGTCCGGCGGCAGGTGGGGTTCATGGCCAAGGAGGAGCTTTTTCGCGTACCGGTCTTCGGATCCCTGATCAGGCATTGGGGCGCTTTTCCCGTGCGGCGGAACCAGCGTGATGAATCCGCGGTGCGGGCCTTCCACGATTTTCTCCACCGGAACAAGCCCCTCGTGCTTTTCCCGGAAGGGACCCGCAGCCACGACGGGGAACTCCAGGTCCCGAAAAAAGGCTCCGGAAAACTCCTGTATCACGCCCGGGTGCCGGTGCTCCCCGTTTATCTGCACGGGGCCTATGAGGCTTGGTCACGGCACCGGAAATTCCCCCGGCCGGGTCGTTTGAAGGCGTTTTTCGGGCGGCCCCTTTCGCTCGATGATTTGTACGCGCTCCCGGACGAGAAGGAAACGTATCGACGCATCGCGGAGCGCGTGATGGACGGGATTCGTGATTTGAAAACCGCCCACGTGGGTTCGCCCCCCTGATCCCCTGATTTCATGAAGCGGCCGTATCGCTTGTGTCATTCAACGAAACCCGGATGTGTTGAGGTGTTTTATCCTTTCGCGATCGTCTTTTCCCTGGAAACCACGCCACTCCCCAGGCTATGATCCCAAGGAATTTTGCGTAACCCGCCCCTTTTTCCGGTTCGGAATCCGGGGGGGACGCTGAGAGAGTATCCCAGAAAGGCCATCCTCCATTGGAATCCGAAACCAACCCCGAAACAGCCGAAAACATGGACGCTCTGCCGGAGGGCGAGATGTCCATGGCGCAG
>CAZSKE010000384.1:0-302 GCA_964607325.1 uncultured bacterium
CGGCAGGCATTCCCAGTGCCCGCCGAAATCCAGGTTTCGCCGGATGGGCAGATCATGGCCGCGCCGAAGGGCAGCCCGGAGGGCCGCGGCCTTGATCTGCCCAGACGGCAGGCGACAGGCGGGCCTGGACCCTGCCGGGAGATGGATAATGGAAGGAAATGCTCAGGCTGGAATTGGGCAGATCCTGCAAATAAGGCCCTGAATACTTGCCGGCTTTTCATGATTCCAGCCGGAGGGCGTTATGCCGAAGGCATTTCCGGTAATAGATCCTGAAGCCCCATCAATGACATCATGTCACAATC
>CAZSKE010000384.1:312-2914 GCA_964607325.1 uncultured bacterium
ATACTGCAGCTATTTTACATCAAAACTGGCACGCAACCTCACCACCCCCTTAAAAACCCCTGATTAGAACCCTCGAAAATGAACACCCAAAGCTAAAGGTGACAAACTGTCATTATGATACCGCAGCTGCAATTTATCTTTTCAGATCAGTTTGCGGACCTGTTTATCCCCCCTGGGAAACAGAGAACATTTTTTGTCCTTCCCCGGAACCCTCGGGCCGATTGTGACAGTATGTCACAATCAAATTCTTTGTGACAGGCTGTCATTATGTATCAGCCTCCTTAATGATGTAAAGAATCGCTTTACGCCGCGCCTTCTGCTCAAACCTGGCCAGAGGTTCCAAGCTGGCCGCACGCCTCATTGCCCGCAAAGCCTGTTTGCGGTCTATCCTGTGGCTTTCCACCATTGTCAAGGACTTGATGACTTCCTGAGTATCCAGGCTCTTAACGCCATTTTTCAGAGATTCAAGAAGGATTTGGGCCCGGAAGACCTCCACCTTCAGAGGCTCGGCTGCCCTGGGATGCTGCCAGATAAACCTCAAGGCCTCGGATGAAAGCTCTCGCAGCTCCCTATAGGCCTGAAAGGGATCTATCTGCTTCCTGATCTTGGCGTTTCGGAGCTGGCCGGGAAAGATCCTCAATCTGCCTGCCAGCTCTTTTGTCTGGGGCGTGGCAGGAAGCTGCTTGAAATAGCCATAAACCTCAGATGCAAGTTCTTCTTCGGTCTCGTAGAGTTCTATGAAGGCGTCAGCGTATTGTTCCACCTTGAGCTCCAGCTCCAGGCCGCTGGAAGCAGGCCGCTTAACCGGGTCTCCATGTTTCAGGTCCAACGCGCCCTCAAGATCCTGGATACGATCTGCCTGGCGCTCGATAAGATTACGGTAGGATTCGATCTGCTGCTCCAGACTGTTGATGGTCCTCTTCAGTTGAGCTGGCTCTGTGGAGCTGAGATCTTCTGCACTGCGAAAAGAGCTTATAGTTTCCAGAGCTAATTTTACCGTAGCGATGCGCCTCCTGCGGGCCGCTCTCCCAGTGGCCTATGAAGTTCAGGCGTATCGTCTGCTGTAATCTCCCAAGTTTCAGCAGGTCGGGCGCTCTTTCGAGCGCCCTTCAACTGATTTCTAAAATTAAATAATTTTATAGTATATTTTGAACTATGTAATACTTTGACACGGAATGCTATCCTCACTACAGAAAAACATATATGCTGCGCGTAGGCTAATTTATATCTGGTCACGGCTGCCTCTGAGGCTATGTCCTCCTTCACAATTTGGCGGTTTGACCGTCTAGTTCACCTCACCAGTAGCTAGACTACCTGGCCTGCGGTGGAACGCCCTCAACATTCTGCTGCAGGCTCCTAATGATATTTCGAGCAGTTATCCTAACCTCAAGCTACATCTCCCCACACTCCACGATACCTGTCATTCGATACTGTATTTATTCTTTATTACTTCTTCGCGAAACTGAAATTCGGCAATAGGATCTAAATCGTTATCTTCAGGCCAATCAGATAGCGTTGCCTCATATTAAAGAGGGTTTGCTTAATTTATTCTATCGCGACAAAATGATAAGATTTATATTCATTCTATGTATACTCACTTCTGGTGAGGTGGGTGTTTGCCGGGGTTGAGGGCTCCGGCAGAGCATTATGAATTTGCCGTCTGAGAGAGAGGATGCTATCATCAATCATGATAAAAAACGAGTAACTTGGCTTAATTGCAGCAAATCATCTGCATGCTTGCTCGAATTAAGCAATTTTATCATTAATCCTCAAAATGGCAACTTCAGCATTAATCATGCTCGATTTGTTGTTTCCGCCACACCAAATTCTTGAAGCATGGTGAGGTGAAAATTTTGTCTCTGTTGGCTGAATTCGGGTCAAATGGCACTTTAGACCATAATACTAATGAGAAAAACCTGAAAAATGACAGCACCCAGTATCTGAGAACGGGTCATTCCTTCATGAAATCCCTGAAGGAGGTGCTGGCCTGCAGCTTTTAAAGATGGAGGGCAAGCCCCAATCTGCCTTCGTCATGATGGGCCGCGTCTGCCTGACCCTGGCCCTGGATACCGAGCCGTGGCCGGATACCGGCAAGCTCAGCAAACAGCTATCTGCGCTGGAAGGCGGCAGAGCGAGCATCGCCCTAGATGGTCAGGAGGTCAGGGCTTGAGAGCACATAGCTTTTATAGTTCTGAACTCATAAAGAGTTGCAATGCCTGGGCCAAACGCTTGCAGGCAGACTATTCTCTGAGGACTTTATCGAAGTTCGTCCGTAAGAGGTGAGATCTTTGCAGATCTGTGAACCTCTGAAGCGACCCGGAACCAGACTTGCCAGAGAGCATCATGGAACAAAAGCGGGCAAAATCTGGAGGAATGACTGGCGAGTGATCGATGGAATAGCTGCGCTCGTGCCCCGCCGATGTCCTGAATGCTATGAGATCTACACATATGATAAGCGAGAGATGCCCTGCTGTCCGGAGTGCGGAGAGCCCCCAGAGGAATTGCCAAGAAAAGAGACGGAGAAGATTCAGAGATACAGGAAGCTGAAAGCTTCCAAGAAGGCAAGAATTATTTATCGATGTGGCCAGGGCAAAAGAACTTG
>CAZSKE010000385.1:0-2910 GCA_964607325.1 uncultured bacterium
AAACCACGGCCAAAACAGCGCCCAAAGGCGCTGGCGCGGGCCTCCCGGGATTCCCAGGATCCCGCGAGGTCGTGATCGACCGGAAAACCCAGATCACGGCCTCGGCGATAAGCCAAAACCAGACCCACTTCAAATCGCCCCGAATAAAAAACCAAGCGGCCGCGACGTATAGAAGCGGAGTCCAGAAAACACTCAGTCCCTCTGCCGCCGGCGTCTCCTCCGGAACCGGGAGGCGGGAATCCTCCGTCGGGGGGATCCCCCGGGACGCCGTCTTGCTGTTTCGAGACCCACGGGATTGTTTCGACGGTGTTTTGGCTCGTCGCATAAGGATGGCTCAGCCTCCCGGGCCCATCGCGGGAAAACCCGCGAAACAGCGAGCCCGTCGTATTTGTCGATCCGCCATTGGGCTCCGGAGGGAATCCAACCGTCCAACCCGCCATTCAGCGGCGTGCCGGCTCGGGGGGAGACGCGATATACACCCGGAACGCATTCTATACAAATTCCGCCCCAAAGCCAAACACCCACGGCGTCCATCGCTTGGAACACCGTCACAAAAATAGGATCGCCCCGATTTACAAGTTAAAGTGTCGGCCTGACGCCAATGTTCCCACGTCACATCCTCAACTCGCGCGTTTGAACTTGAAGCCCACCTCCAAGGTTCCATGGCACGCCGCCGCGATGTGGGCCAGCAGTGGCAAGGAAGGAACCCTCTTGTCTGCGCCACTCTCCAGACGCGCAATCACGCTTTGTGTGGTCCCGATCTTCTCTGCAAGTTTCGCCTGGGTCAGGTTGGCCTTGAGCCGCGCCGCCCGTACCACCATGGCGATCTTGCTTTTGGTCCGCTCCTCCTCATAGGCGATTCGGACCTCGGGATTTTTCAACAGGGCCTTGAAGAACGGCTCGGCCGACTTGACGTATTTCCGGTTCACTTTCACGACAGCACCTCCGCCATTCTCTTTTCGGCCGTTTCCAGGTCGTCCTGGGGCGTCTTTTGCGTTTTCTTCTTGAAGGCGTGCAGCCAAATCATCCAGTCCCGGTCGGCGAGGACATAAGCGATCCGGTATTGGCCCCCCTCTCCCTTGAACTTGATTTCCCACAGTTTCCCCGATAATTGCCGGAACCTGACCCGTGGGCACCCAAACCCGCGGTTCCGCACGCCGTCGAACACGTCGTAAAACCGACCCTGGTCCTTGAAGGAGAGGCTTTTGATGAAATCCTCAACCGGGCTTCGACCCGAGAGCGTCTTGTAGTATCCGACCCTCATGGTTTAATATAGCCTGCTGGCTATCCCCTTTCAAGTATCCCCAAAACGAAAAAAGGCGCCCCACCCCCTTGGAGATATCCAAAGGGGCAGGAACGCCTGTTTTTCTTGCTCTCGACAAGTGAAAGGCGAGGATCAAAGTGGTGCCCCGTGACAGCCCTCAGGAACCGCCAACGATCCCCTATCGTCGCGAAAGGTTCTTTGTCCTCATTGCCATGACCGGTGACGTGGCATAGGGCGTTTTCACGCAGGATTCGTTTAAGACGTGGCATGCGTTCATTTTAGGATCTTGATTATGCCATGTATAGTGCATTATGTAGGCCTGACGCCAATGTTGTACTTCACATTAAAATAACTAAGACTTCCTGTATCTCGTGGCCCTCCCCATGCCCAAACGCGCGATCTTCTTCATCTTCAATAGCTTCTGAAGTGCTTGATTAACGGTTGGGCGGGCCACCTTCGATTTCTTGGATATCTCGCCAGGCGAGGCTTCTTCGACCGTCTGTAGGTATTGCCAAACGGCCCATTGGTTGGGGGAGAGGATCGTTTCCATATTCTCTTCGGTCAGGAGCTTCACGGCGCCCCGCGCCTGGGCCAGGAGGGTATTCATGAAGAATTCCAGCCAGGCATTGATGTTCTCCTGCTTGGTCTTGAAGGTGTTCTGGCTCTTCCGGAGGGCCATGTAGTAATCGGGCTTGTTGTCCTCCACCAGTTTTTCATGGGAAACGTAAGGCACGAACAAGTACCCATGCTGTAGAAGAAGCAGGTTGGTCAGGATGCGGGATATCCTTCCGTTGCCATCCTCGAAAGGGTGGATCTTCAGGAATTCCACGATGAAGTTTCCGATGATGAGAAGAGGATGGTACAGCTTCTTTTTCAGGGCCTCCGCCGACCATTCGACGATCTCCTGCATTTCCTTAGGGGTCAGATAAGCGGCGGTGGTGTCGAACAGGATGCCGGCCGACTGGCCGGCGGCGTTGACCATGTGGACCTTGTTTTCCTTTCGTTTGTACTTCCCACGGTGGAGCTTGTCCTTCTCCACGTATTTCAGCATTTCCTGATGCTGGTGCTTTATGGAGTTCTCGCTGAAACGGATATTCTTCCAGGCGTCAAAGACGGTCTGTAGCAGTTCGAAATAGCCCCGGACCTCCTGTCGGTCCCTGTCCGCGAATTTCTGGATGGAGATGCCGCGCATAAGTTTCTCGACGTCCTCGTCCGATAGCTTGGCCCCTTCGATACGCGTGGATGCGCCCGTGGACGTGACGAGGACGGATTGCTTGAGGCGTCCCAGGATCTGGGGGCTTAAACGCGCGCCCGCGATCCATTGGCCTTTCAGCTCGTCGATCTGAGCGACCTTGGACCATATCGCGCCGGAAAGCCGCTTTATGCGTTTTTCGAACCTGTCACCGGGCATCCCTTATCTCCTATACCGACTATATAAGATTATATTAGATTATATAAGATTAACGGCCCATCCGTGAAAGATACGGGACACGATCAAAGGCGCCTCACTCCCTTGGAGATATCCAAAGGGGCAGGAACGCCTGTTTTTACGGTTCTCGGCAAGGGAAAGGCGGGGGGGTCAATGTGGTGACCCGTGACAGCCCTCAGGAACCGCCAACGATCCCCTATCGTCGCGAAAGGTTCTT
>CAZSKE010000386.1:0-2880 GCA_964607325.1 uncultured bacterium
AGCCGTTTTTCAGGTATTTCGCGGCGGTCGTTTGTTGGCTGTTTCCGAGCGCCTCCGCCCTGGTCGTGGAGCGCTCGGTGTTGGCTATTCTCGGCGTGTTGGCCGTCTGGATGTTCTACCTGTTGGGCAAGGAAGCCGGGGGAAGACGCGTCGGCCTTCTTTTGGCCGGGTTCGGGGCGGTGAGCAAGCCGCTGATCATGATGTCCGTGATTCTTCTGCGGTTCAACACGATGACCATGTGGGTGGCCGCCGCCATCCTGTTTTTCCTCCGGCTATTGAAGAAACCCGACGCGCGCCATTTCCTGCAATGGGGGGCCGTGACCAGCGTGGGCGTCTATACGTATCCCGCTTATCGCGCGTTCATCCCGTTCCTCATTCTTTCCGTTTTTGTTTGGGCCTGGGCGGATAAAGGGGAAAGGGAACTGAGAAGGTGGGAAAAGGTTTTTCTGGGCCTTTCCGGCCTGGGTCTCGCCGTGTATTTCGCTTTTTGCTACAACGCCTGGCGTTACCCGAACCTTCTCGGGCGGGTCTTGCGGGAATCCGGATTCTTCATTCCCGGGCTCGCGCTCGCCCTCCTGCTTCCCTGGCTTTACCGATTCTGCCGGGAAGCCTGGCCGGGGGGCCGGCATCCCAAGTTGTCGGGATGGGCCGCCGGCACGTTGATGTGCCTCCTGCTTTCGACGTCGATCTTGGCCCATCCGATGATTCTCGACCGCCTTTCCCAGCTGACGTTTTTCCGTTTCAAGGATTTTCCGGACCTGATGAGGCAGATCTCGGTCAAGTTCAGCCAGCTGTTCGAGTTCCTCTTTTTCAGCGTGGGGGCCGGGCCCGACTGTTTGGCCCGCGAGGATGCTTTTTTCGATCTTTCGGGCGTCGCCCTGGTCGCGCTCGGCGTCGCGTATGCCTTCACGAAGTTGAAAAGCCGCCGGTTTTTCCTTTTCCTGTGCGCCTGTGTCGGGGTGTCGACCTACATCCTTTCAGTGGATCCCCATAGCGGGAAGGTTCTGGCCGCGACGCCGCCCTTGCTTCTCCTGGGCGCTTTGGCCGTCGACAGGCTTCTTCGGTCCCTTCGCGATGTTTGGGGATTCCAACGGTTGAACACGGTGGCCCTCGTGTTCCTGGCGGGATACCTGGTGTTCGCGGGTCCCCGGGTCTTTGACCGGGTCTATGACCAATGGATGGAAGGTTATTGGGGCTCGAACTCCGTGGTGGCCGTCCAGGCGCGAAAGGATGTCGAGCGCTTCAACGTTTACATGGCGGATTACGCCGAATACAGCTCCTACTTCACCAATCCGCTCACACAATCCGTCCTTTTGGAGAACCAGCCCGTCCGCATCCTTTATCAAAACAACATCCTGGAGGAGGGTTCGGACGCGATCGGAAAGGACATCGTCTTCTACATGGGGAATTACCAGGAACCGCTGGAGCGGGCGATCCTCAAGGCCTATCCGCGCGCCAAAATCACGATCATGCGGATCCCCCACCAGCCCGAAATCTTCACGATCGCGCGGCGGGTCTGGATCCCCTGGAGCGACGTGAGGGCCGCGGACCGCAAGTGGTCCAAGCTTCAAAAACGGGGAATCCGGTGGAACGGCAAGCGCGGTCGCGATCGGCTGGAGCCCCGTTTCAGGATCCAACCGCCGGGGAAGGGCGCTTGGTCCCGCGCGTTCTATTATCATTTCCTCCTGGGGAAGGGCCCGATCTGGGCCGAGGACCGGGTGGACGACCTGAATGTTCCGCCCCCCCGGCCGTACCAGTTCGGCCCCTACACCGCGCGTTTCAAACGGAAGATCCGTGTGCAGCGTTCCGGCCCCGGGGTTCTCGAGAGCGAATCCATCAACATGTTCGTGGCCCGGTTGGACGGAAAAGTGGTTTTGAACGACCGGTCTTTCAAGAACCGTGGCACCCGAAAGCACGCCAAGACGCTGGAATTGAAAGCCGGCGAGTACGAGCTTGATTTGCTCGTGGATTACCGTTGGGGCGATGTCCCTCCCGCGCTTTATTGGCGGGAGCCGGGCGCGCCCCCGGACGCGCCGGCCCAGCCCCTCACGAAGCCTTCCCCTGCCGTCACGGCGACTCCGGCGACGAACCCCTGAGGCTTACAAGACCGCCGCCTGGCCGCGGCCGGGTTTAGTTTTACGCAACCGGGCGTTTTGGCGGCTTGGGGTTTTCCCCGTGAAATGAAAGCGGTTCCGCCGTCAGCTCTTTCGGCGTCCTTCGCGTGAACACGGGGTATAATTTGTTCAACGGCCATCAGGCGAGCGGGTTTGAGGTCTTCGATTCTTCGCCGGGGTATCGGATGAAACGCATGGAACGGCCGTCTCGGCGGCTCTGGATATTGACCGCGGTCTTATCGTGGGTCCTATCGCCCTTTTCGCCCACCACGGCCTGGGGCGCCACCGTAGTCAACTGCGAGAAATACGGGACGGTGAGCGTCAACGGCAAGCAGTACGTGGCCCAGAACAACGTGTGGGGCGCGAACACGGCCCAGTGCATCAGCGTCAACGACGTGACGGGCGACTTCGTCGTCACCCAGGCCGACCACAACGTGGCCCCTAACGTGGCTTCGTATCCCGCCATCTTCCTGGGCTGCCACTACGGCAATTGCACGACCGGCTGGAACCCGATCCCCGCCAGCAACCTCTCCTGCGCTTACAGCAGTTGGAAAGTCACGCCCGTTTACACCTCGGGATGGATGTGGAACGCCTCCTACGACATCTGGTTCAGCCCCAGCACCGACACGTCCAGCGGTTACGCCAACGGCCTGGAGTTGATGATCTGGCTCGATTGGTGGGGAACCGGGGGGCCCGATCCGGCGGGCGATGTCGTCGCGAGCAACATCTCCGTGGCGGGGTCCACCTGGAACCTCTGGGCGGGACC
>CAZSKE010000387.1:0-2878 GCA_964607325.1 uncultured bacterium
GCCCGGTCGCTTATAGGCTTCAGATGAAGAACGGTTGGCCGATCGATCGTCACGCGCTCGAAAACGCGCCGGAAAACTCCGTAAAAGCGGTCATCGCGATCAACCCGCACAACCCGACAGGGACTTATCTTTCCGAGGAGGATCGATCCTTTTTGGACGTTCTTTGCGCTCGAAACGGATGGGCGTTGATTCTGGATGAGGTTTTTTACGATTATCCCTGGTCAAAAAACGCCCAACGGGCTTTTCGGGAACCGAAAGCGCTGACCTTCCATTTAGGGGGCTTGTCCAAATCCTGCGGGTTACCCCAATTGAAGTGTTCCTGGATCGGCATCCAGGGGCCGCGCGATCTTGTCGAAAAAACCCGTGTTCGCCTGGATTTCCTCGCCGATCAGTATCTTTCGGTGGGCACCCCCGTTCAGTCGGCTTTGCCCGATCTTTTAACCCTGGGGGCCGGTATTCGCGAAAGCGTTCTTTCCCGTGTTTTGTCCAATCGGGCCGTTCTGGAAAGTCTCGCCGGACAAATGGGCTTGAACGGTCGTTGTTGGCCCTCGGAGGGTGGTTGGGTGTCGTTGATCCAAACCGATCCAGGACCCGGAGACGAGGCGATGGCCCGAAGCCTTCTGGACAAAGGCGTTTGGGTCATGCCGGGGTCGTATTTCGATTTTCCGGTGGAGGGATTCTGGGTGATAAGTTTATTGGTGGAACCCGAGACGTTTAAACGTGGTCTAACCGTTTTTCTGGAGCGCCTTCGCGAGCCATAATCCCCGGATCAAATACCGCGTTCATCTTTTTTCTTTTTGAACCAACCGCGCCATTCACCCATGACAACTAAACCCGCCAGTGGAAAAGCCGAGCCAAGGCAAAACAGACAAACGCCCTCATAAAAAACGCGTTTTTCTTCCGAGAGATCCTTCAGAAACAGGCACACGATCCCAACCGCCATCAGGACGAACAGGGTCCCCTGGAGCGCTTTTTTCACGAAGCCGACGTTCAGGACTTGTTCAGGCCGATCAACCGGACCGCTTCCAAGCCGTTCGTTCCTTTGGGGTTTCTCGCGACGATCTTCTTCCATTGTTCCACGGCTTTTTGTTTTTCGCCTGTTTTCAGGTAGGTGTCGGCCAAGTGAAGACGGATTTCATCGACCAGAAACCCTTCCGGATACTGGGTGAGATACTGCTCGTAAACGCCCGCGGCGGCCGCCCACTTCTCCTGCATCCCGAGGGCGGTTCCTTTTCCAAGAATCGACGCTTCCCCTAAAGAGGTGCCTTTCAGACGCTGGGAGGCCTCGTCGAACCCGAGGTAAGCCTGGGAATACTGCCCCATCACCATCTGGCATTTCGCCTCGTAGTAACGGGAGGCCTTGGCCGCCCAAGTTCCCGCGTTCTGGCTGGCGATCTGCTGGAACTGCTGAAGCGCCGCCTGGTATTTCTCCCGCTCCGTCTTGAAAGGCCCGTTCTTCTCGTCCACCGAGGAGGTCAAATAGTACTGGGCCACGTTCAACTTCTGGAGCCCGTCCTTCTCGGACTGCCGTTGATTCCGCAGGTAATACGGGATTCCGACGGAGAGAAGGAGGATCAGTAAGAACGCGACCGCGAGAATTTCCTGCTTGCGCTTGGCCCAAAGAAGGAGCTTCTGGAGGGGGGTGGTTTTCTCGACTTCCTGAATCACAATGGGTTTCCAATGGGTCATGGATTCATCTCCGTAGGGGCGATTTCCCCGTGTGCGACCGGTCAAAAGCTCAACCGGCGAGGTCAGGGATTATAACAGGGCGTTTCAGACAGGAAAAGGTTTTGCATGCAAGCGAGCGTCCTCCCGTCGATCCTTAACGGAAGTAAAGGGCTATTCCAGCCCGTATCAGCAGGAGGGATCCGCCGCGTCCGTTATTAAGCGGCAGAGGGGCGTAATGGACCCCCAATTCGGTCTTGTGCCATCGGCCTATTCTTCGCTCGATACCCAGGCCGCCGGTGACACTCAAAACCGTTTCCTGGCTGGTATCGGTCACCGAGGGCGAGGCAAGATCGTCCAAGCGGGTGGGATGCACGGCCGTCTGGCGAACGTTCATGACCTGCGGCCCGGCTTGCGCGAAAAAAAACCAGCTTTTCGACTTGCTCAAGGCCACGGGATAACGACCGATCAGCCCCAATTGGAGGATGGACAAGTCGGTCCGGCTTTTTTTATCGGGGATGTTCGCGGCCAATGACGCGGTTTGCGCCTGGATCCGGATTTCCACCGGGGGGCTGATGACGAATCCCAACGCTCCCCCGTAACCCAACGTGGAATCAAAAGTGGCGTTCGGCATCTTGAGCGAAGGGTGAACCCATTGCGCGTGGAGCGCCACCAGATATTTGGGCCCTTTCCACAAACGTTTGCGTGGATCCACTCCGGGGTCGAACCCCGACACCTTGGCTAAAAATGGGTCCTGGGCCTCCAACCCTTCCACCAATACTGTGCCTAAATCCTTCTTCCGGTGGCCATCCATGATTTTCTTCGAAAGAACCGTCGCATCCCGAGTCCCCCACCAAAGAACGGGGATTCGCACATCGTCCGGGGAGGCGTTCATCACCGCCCAATCCTTCGATTCGGTGACGCTGGAACCCGTCGCGGTGAGCGTCCCAGGCGCCCGGAACGAAATGGCCGTCTCGTTCAGCCATAGTCGCGTCCGATCGAGGTGAACCCGAGCGCTGGAGTCCCAAAGGAAGATGGCGCATTTATTCTCATCCAATTGGCACTGGCTCAGGCTTACCTCAGCGCGCGCGCCCACCTGCAGGCCCTGTCCACGGGTCAACCGCACGTTCTCAAGGGTCAAAGCGCCTCCGACGACCACCAGTTTCCCGGTTTCCAGCTGGAGACTACGCCAGGTCTGGGGTGTCTGGGAAAC
>CAZSKE010000388.1:0-2571 GCA_964607325.1 uncultured bacterium
GGCCGGGACCCGGAAGGTCAAGAACATTTATTTCACGCAGAACGGCACTTTAGGACGGAAACCCCGGTACGACCCCGCCGGCGGAAAAATCGCCTTTGTTTACGCGAAGTGCCTTTGGGTCATCAACGCGGATGGAACCAACAAGACCAAACTCAAGACCGACCTCGCGGTGGATCCGGAGGCCGACCTGATTTGGGCCTCTGACGGCACCATGCTTCGTTATGTCCAACCCCCCCGGGAGGGGGTGGTGGTGGACAGGCTGGTCGCCTTGGACGCCAGCTCGGCCCGCAACTGAAGGGGTTCGACACTCGTCCTATTAACGGGGACCCTGTTGGGGGTTCAGAGCCGGCCTGGCCGGGGGCTTTTTCGATATAATCGTTTGTCCGGAGCGGTGGCGTTTACGGGAAGAACGGGGGACCGCCCCGATATTCCGGTGTTCTTCCCATCCATACGAATGAGGTTCACATGAAACGATCCATCCAATGCCTTCTCGCGCTTTCACTGCTTCTTTGCGCCGCTAATTTTTCAGCGGCCCAAGACACCAAACTGAAGGCCCTGCAAGCCGCCGTGCTGGCCCAACCCGGGGAAGCCAACACGCATTTCAACCTCGGCGTGGAGTATTTCAACCGGGGCATGTATGAGCAAGCCCTGCCGGAGCTCGAGAAGGCCGCCAAGATGAACTCGGGGGATCGGGAGGCCAAGGAATTGGTCGAGTTCACCCGGGGCTACATGGCTTATACCAAGGGTAACCACAATGAAGCCCTCAAGGGATTCCAGGCCGCCCTGAAGACGAATCCCAAAAATCCCAACGCGGCCAAATTGCTGGGCATGGTGTACAGCCAGATGAAGGAGTACGGGCAGGCCGAGAAGGCGTTTCAAACGTACGTCGAAACCTTCCCGGCGAAAGACGCCCAGACCGTCGGTTATCTCAACCTGGGGAAGATTTACCTGGATCAAAAACGGTATCCGGAGGCCGAGGTCGCCCTTCAGAAGGTCTTGACGCTTTCCCCCAAGGATTTCGACGCCTTGAAGAACATGGGTGTCGTTCATTTCCAAACGGGCGATTACACGAAAGCCGCCGCGGCCTGGAAACGAGCCTCCCAAGCGATGACGAAGGCGCAGGATCCGATGGAACAGGCCACGGTGCACAAGTACCTGGGATTCTCCTACTACCGGTCCGGCGCCCTGCAGGAAGCCATCGCCAGCTACCAAAAATCCCTCAAGGGAAATCCCGACGATTACGACACCCTTTACAACCTGGGAGTGGCTTTCCTCGACAATGGCGCTTATGACGATGCCTCGGAGGTTTTCCGGCAGGCGTTCTCCAAAAACCCGAACGACAGCAACGCGGCGCTGGGACAGGCGCAAGCCATCGACTTGGCCATCAACACGCACATGGATAAAGGGAACTCATTCCTGATGAGCGGCGAGTACACCAGCGCCATCAACGAATGGCAGAAGGTGTTGCAGTACCAGCCGGACCATCCCGAGGCCCAATCGTTTATCGCCGAGGCCAAGAAGAAGATGTCCGACGAGGTGGACAAGTTGTACGAATCCGGCCGGGCGTCGGCCCGCGCGGGGCAGACTTTAGCGGCCCTTCAGCAGTGGAATTCGGCTTTGGCCATGAATCCGGACAGCGTGAAGGTGAAGGAGGCTGTCCGTCAGTTGAACCTCAAAACCAGCATGAAGGTGTCCTCCTTGACCGGGATGGGGGACGACGCTCTCGCGTCGGGCGATTATCTCAAGGCCGTCGGCCTTTACCGCCAGGCGTTGGTGTCCAACCCGAAAAGCGCCTCGATCAAGGCCAAGCTCCAGAAGGCGCAGGCGTCGCAATCGGCCGAATACAAACGCGCCTTCAACGCGGGCGAGAAGGACATGCGCGAGGGGAAGCTTCGTAGCGCCATCCAGAATTACGGGAGGGCGGTCGCGGTGGATCCCGCCTCCGCCGTGGCCAAGCAACGGTTGGACTCCGCGAGAGTCAAACGGTCGGTTCGGATCGAGGAATTGACGCGGGAAGGCAAGGCGCTTTTCGAGTCCGGAAACAAGAAGGAGGCCCAGGCGAAATTCAACAGCGTCCTCGCCTTGGACGTCAACCACGAGCAGGCCAACGATTTCATCAAGAAGATTACGGGTGAGCAATCGAAAGCCAAGGTGGACGCCGAGGCGGTTAAAAGGATTTACTACGAAGGCGTGAACCTGTACATTAACGGCAAGATCAACGAGGCCATCGTGAAGTGGCAGGAATGCCTGAGGTTGGACCCGGGCAACGTAAACGCCCAGAACAACATCAACAAGGCCAAGATGAAACTTCAGTCCATCCAGAAGGTTCGGCAGGGCTGAAGGCGTTTTTCAGACGGTTTGGCCGCTTTATGAGCGCGGGCGTAATTCAGTGGTAGAATGCCAGCTTCCCAAGCTGGACGTCGTGGGTTCGAGTCCCATCGCCCGCTCCATAGTGTGCCCCAGGAATCCCTAATGGTTCCTGGGGTTTTTTATTGCCCGGTCGGATCAAAACCAAACCGGCTACACTTTTGGCTACACTTTTTGCCGTCGGGGGCACTCTCCTGAAGGCCT
>CAZSKE010000388.1:2581-2877 GCA_964607325.1 uncultured bacterium
ATCTTTTCCCCCAATCCATAAGGGACGTTCACGCCGTAGCCTTCCAAGGTCTGGATATTTCTGTGTCCTGTCAGGCTTTGGATTTCGTAGGAACTCATGCCGCTGGCTCTCAGGTTCGAGACGAAGGTATGCCTGAATACGTGGGGTGTGATGTTCTTGGCCAATCCTGCCCGCTTTGCCAATCCCTTGAGGAAGGACTTGCCCATCTGGTCCAGGCGTTTGCCCTTGTCGTCACACAGCAGGTATTCCTGGTGGCGCTTGTCCCTGGGGTACCAGCCGCCACGGGTGGGGCGGTG
>CAZSKE010000389.1:0-2872 GCA_964607325.1 uncultured bacterium
GCCCGATTCGAGCGTTAAAGTCCTCCACGACCACCGAATTGTTTCTGATTTTTATGCGGCCCTGGAGGTCGTCGATGGAGGAAGCGATCATCCGCGGCGCCAGATGACCCCCGTGAAAATCCAGGTCCGCGTTGACCAGGGGATGGTCATAAGTCCCGGTGACTCGCGCGGTCAAATCCAAGGGGCCCTCGGCTTCTTTCACGAAACCCGCCATCAGGAGCAATCCCAAGTCCCCTTGCGGCATGGACGCGGTCAGATCCAGTTCCTTGTTTCGAACCCGGTTTCGGGCGGCGGCGGTCAGCGCCAAAGGCATGGTGCCGCCGAGGGTGAAGACATAACGACCGCTCCGGCTGAGTTGAATGGGGGCCTCCGCTGTTCCCAACCGCAGGAGGTCGTCCCGCGCGGTCAAGGTCCCGTCGAATAAGTCGAACGGCATTTTGAAGAATCGCCCGGCCGAAAGATTGAAGGACGCGGTCATCACGGGCTTGTCGAGCGTGCCTTCCAAGATCAAATGGTAGTTTCCCGTGCCTTCCAGCGGGAAGCGGGAGGAAAATATTTGGCCGATTTTTCCGACATGGACGCCCGTGGCGTCGGAAGTCAGTTGGCAGGGACCCACCTGGTCCACCACGCCATCCACCTCCAGCGATCCAGAAGCATGCTCGAATTTAACCGAGCGGAAAACCAGTCGTCCGGGTTTTGAAAAGTCCAAGTCCCCCGAGAGTTTCCCAGCTCCCTCCAGGGGTTGGAAGGTCGCCACGTTATCCAGCACGGACAACTTGACCACCAAGTCTTCCGACTTGCCGGGTTTATCGTCTTGAATCCTCACAGTTCCGTCGAAAACGGGGGTTCCCGCGGGGGTTCCCGCGGTCAAAAGGCCCTCCGCCTCCAATCGCCCATTGAGACGTATCCAAGAGAGCGGAAAATCACGCGCGGTTCCCGCCAACGAGATCAACCACCCGTTCCGGCCTTCCCCGCTCGAAGACAACCGGGCGCGCTCCAAGACCACCTCTCCCCCGCCCAAAGCAAGTCGCGCTTTCTCAACCACCAAAGCGCCCTTGTCGGCGGCGAGCTCCAACTCCGCGGCGGGGATGAGAACGCGCCCGAAACGCACCTCTTCCCCTTTGCCCGTGAAGCGGATTTCGGGGTGTTCGAGGGTGCCAGAGCCGGATAGGTTTCCGGAGACGGTTCCCCCCACCCTCTTTCCCTCTGTTTTCACACCAAGGAGTTGAAGTAGGTTCGAAAAGGGCGCTCCGGCCAGCGGACCCTCGAATTGAAAAGACGCCTCCGGGGACCAGAAACCCTTCGGGGATTCCAGGGTGCCCGTCAAAGCGTATTTGGCCGTGCCCTGGGTCAGGACCACGTTCGGATGAATCCGTTTCGTGTCCCCCTCGAAGGATAATTCCAATTGATCATAAGCGTAACCGTGAACGCTTCCTTTCTGCAGGTCGAAGCGCCCTTTGATCAAGCCCTCGCCTAGAGGAGCCTTCACTATTTCCAAAACGCCTTGGAGGCGACCCGTCCGTTTGGGGTCAGCCGGGAGAATCCGATTCAGGAGTTTGTGGGTTCCGATATCCGAGGGTAACACGGAGAGCCTCGCCTCGAGTTGGCTCCGATCTCCCTTCGTGTCCAGAACGACTCGTCCTTGAAGAAGGTCGCTCAAGCGGATGTCAGAGGTGAGAACGCGGTTCTTCCACTCCGCGGTCGCGCTCAGATCCGTCAATTCAAATATTCCGGAGCCAGCGCCGGCACCCTCCAACTGGATTTTCGGGAAAGTCCATTGACCTTTCCACTCGCGCAACCATCCCGATGGCGTTTCAGCCCTCCAACGGAAAGGTCCCGTGAGCGTGGGACCTTGCCCGAGACGAAAACCATCCGCCTTGAAGTCCACCTCCCATTTCGAGGGTTGCCCCCCGAATTGGAGATAGCCGACGGCCTCTAGCAGTCCCTCCCGTTCCTTTTCAGCGGTGGCGGGTTGTCTCGCGCGGAACGTCTTCACGCGTAGTCGATCGTTTTCGACGATCAACTCGGTGTCCGCGTCGAAGGCCCAGGCGCCGGATCGAAACCCCTCCAATCGGGCACGGCCTTCCACCAAGGGATTATCTCTCGTTCCCAGGATGCGCAATGCGCCGGTCAAATCGCCCTGCACGGGGGAGCCGGGTGTTCCGGCGGATTGAAAGAGGCCCGTGACAAGGTCGAGCGGCACCCGCTTCGCCTCCAAGCGCGCGTCCAGAACCCCGGCCGATGCCAGACCGACCGTCCCGGACGCTTTGAGGGTCTCGCCCAAATCTAACCGATCAAAGCGAATCTCGCTTTTGTTCCAGGACATCTTGAGGCTGAGCGGCTCGGCGGGACGATTTCTCAGTTTCAACGAGGGGGACTCCACCTCGAGAAAAACGGCGGGATTCTTTCGGGTCCCTTCCATGCGACCCGCGAGTCGCAAAGCCCCGACCACACCCGGGAACTGGTCTTTGAGAAAAGGGATGCGATGTAGTTGGACATCCCGGCCTTCGAAGCTCACTTCGATGGGGTCTTGATCGTTCTTGGGCCATCGCCCGGAACCCTTCAAACGATTCGATTGTTCAGGGTATTTCAACGCGAGTTTCTTGAGTTCCCACGCTTCGCCTTGGTCCGTCCATTCGCTTTCGAATTTCGTGTCCTTGTTGATCACCGTGGAAACCGAAAGGCGCTGGCCGTCATACCGGGCCTGCTTCCGCTTCCCCGGAATCTGGCGGACAAGGCGGAGGCCCCTCCGGCTTCGGAGCGTCAACGGGGGCCTGGCCGGCGGCAGCGCCTCTTCGGGCGGCGGCACCACCACCATTCCACCGACCTGGAGTCTTGATCTTTCCGGATACCGATATGAACGATCAGCCGA
>CAZSKE010000390.1:0-2857 GCA_964607325.1 uncultured bacterium
ATATCGCCTTGAAGTCACCCATCTTCTCCACCACCCAATCGGCGTTCAGCTTGTCCAGTTCCGAGCGGTGCGTGAAACCATGCGCCACGAGAGCCACCGCCATCCCCGCCGCGCGGCCCGCCTGGGCGTCCACCGCCGAATCCCCGACCATGACCGAACTTCCCGGTTTCGCCCCCAGGGTCTTGAGGGCGGTCAAGAGAGGCTCGGGGTGGGGCTTCTTGTGTTCCGTGGCGTCGGCGCCCAGCGCCACGCCGAAATAAGGCGATAGGCTCAGCTCTTTGAGCGCCCGCAGGGTCAGCGCATGGGGCTTGTTCGAGACGACACCCATGGCGATCCCGCGTTCTTGAAGGAAGTCGAGGAATTCCCGAACCCCCGGATACACCGTGGTGTGGTCGATCAGGTGGTGGGCGTAGTAGTCCATGATCACTTCCAGGCCCTCTTTCATGCGATCGGGCGTGGCCAAGTCCCCCAGGGAGCATCGCAACAGGTGATCAATGCCCCGGCCGATGTAGCCGATGACGGTCGAGAGCGGCAGGGGGGGGAGGCCGACATGGGCGCGCGCGGAATTGGCGGCCGCGGCGATGTCTAGGCGCGAATCGATGAGGGTGCCATCCAGGTCGAACAGTACGGCTTCCGGGGTTTTCATGCCCACTCCAAGGTCAAGTCTTGAATTTATCATTCTATGAAAAGCACGCCGATTTGTGGAATCATGGAATTGGCGTTGTGGCTTGATACAATGAGGCCCATCCGACGCCTGAGGTGGCCATGAAACCCTTCCTTCTCCCCTTGCCTTTGGGATTCCGCGCCAGCGGAGTCCACGCAGGGCTAAAATCGAACGGAAAACCCGACCTGGGGATGATCCTTTCGGATTGTCCCGCCGTCTGGGCCGGGAGTGTCACGCGTAACGAGGTCCGGTCCGCGCCCGTGCGCCGCACCGAAAGACTTCTTGCCCGCGGTGGCCCCTTGCGAGCCGTCGTGGTGAACACGAAGTATGCCAACGATTTAACCGGTCGCCAAGGCATGAAAGACGCCGATGACACGGCGGCGGTGGCCGCGCGGATCCTGAAGGTTCGGCCCGACGAGGTGCTGGTCCATTCCACTGGCGTGGTGGGCGTCCCCATCCCTCGCGCCAAGATTTTTCGAGGCGTCGGCTTGGCCGTCCGGGCCCTTTCCCCCGTCGGGGGCAGCGCTTTCGCGCAGGCCATCCTCACCACCGACCTGGCGCCCAAGGTGTCCTGCCGCCCGTTGTCGATCGGCGGCCGCCACGCCTGGCTGACGGGCATGGTCAAGGGCTCGGGCATGATCCATCCCAACTTGGCCACCATGCTGGGGTACTTGTTCACCGACGCTCGTGTCGCGCGACCGATCCTTAAAAGAGTTCTGCGCGAAGCCGTGGCCCGCACCTTCAACCGGCTCACCGTGGATGGTGACACCTCGCCCAGCGATTCGGTGGTCCTGTTGGCCAACGGAGCCGCTTGGACCCCTTGCCTGACGGTTTGGAACCGGGACGCTCGCGCCTTCGCCGAGGCTGTCCGCGCGGTCTGCGTTGATCTCGCCAAGGCCGTGGCTCGCGACGGGGAAGGGGCCAGCAAGCTGGTGACCGTGACGGTGTCCGGCGCGCGCGACCAGAAGGACGCCGATGACGCCGCCATGGCGGTGGCCAAATCCCCGTTGGTCAAGACGGCGGTTTTCGGGGCCGACCCGAATTGGGGTCGCATCCTGGTGGCCGTGGGTTACTCCGGGGCGAAAGTGGACGAGTTCAAGGCCCGAGTTTCCATCGGCGGTTACACCCTTTACGCCGGACGGCCTCGTCCCGGTTGGTCGCGCGAAAAACTGAGAAAAATCCTTTCCCAAAAGGAAGTCGAAATCCGCGTGGACCTGGGGTTGGGTCGTGGAACCTCGACGGTCTGGACCTGCGACCTGACGTACGATTACGTGCGCATCAACGGCGAATACACGACATAAAACAAGGGATGAAGGCGGGTCCGGTCGCTGTTGATAGGGTGATGAAGCCTCCATGAAGTTTTGATGCCCGCGACAAGGCATTGCGTCGCGCGATGGAGTTGGTTTTTTAGCCAACCACCCATCATGAACGACTGACAACCGATTCTCGTTCGGGAGCGACCGGGTGCGCGCGTCCAAGTCGAATAAAACCATTCCGGGCGAGACTCTCAAGCGCCTCGGCGAGTTCGGCCTCGTCGATCTCCTTCGAAAAAAGATGAGGCCGTCGAACCCCGGGGTTCTCAAGGGCATCGGGGATGACGCGGCCATTCTCCGCCCCAAATCGGGGTACGATTTGGTCCTCACCACGGACATGCTGGTGGAAGGCCGTCACTTCGATTTCCGGACCACCGACCCCCGGTCCTTGGGCGACAAGACCCTGGCGGTCAACCTCAGCGATTGCGCGGCGATGGGCGCGAGGCCGCTTTGCGCCGTCGTTTCCCTGGGCCTCCCCTCCCGATTTCCCACCGCGGGAGTGCAGGCCTTCTATGCCAGCTTGAATGGGTGCGGGAAAAAATTCCGGGTGGATATCGCGGGGGGCGACACGGTTCGATCTGGAAATTTCGTGGTGAACGTCGCCTTGGTGGGCGAGGTCGAGAGGGGAAGAGCCCTGACGCGCTCGGGGGCCAGGGTGGGGGACGTGATCCTGGTGACCGGCACGCTGGGGGATTCCGCCGCCGGGTTACATTCGTTGCGGCATCCGGGCAAGAAGGCGGCCGGGTCGCGACCGCTCCTTGAAAAAAGGCATCGGTCTCCGATTCCGCGGGTCGCGGCTGGCCGGTTCTTGGTGAAATCGCGTCTCGCCACCGCTTGTATCGACGTGTCCGACGGTCTTTCCAGCGAGGTGAACCACTTG
>CAZSKE010000391.1:0-2852 GCA_964607325.1 uncultured bacterium
TGGTAGTGCGGAAGATCAGGTGCCTAAGTGGTGCACTTCACTATTGAACTCGGGAAGCCCTTTTTAAAAGTCATTGTCCATAATAGGAAAGACTCACCATGCCCTTTCCCCCTCGCGGTTTTCGCATATTGGTGAACCAGGTACTGCGGTTTATGTCTTTGTAATCCTGCCAGATAAAAGAAGGATTGAAAGGGGTTCTCTCTTTGAAAAAGCTCAGCATCTTTCTAATGAGCCTTTTTTCATGGGAATTCTCGGCTATTACGTAGGCTCACCATACCTGGCCATGGGTCAATTGAAAACGGCCCTCCAAAAGGGAACAGCGGAGGATTTAACGGACCGCGTGGTAGTGTCCAGAGTTTTTCGCACATTCAGTTAGGGGTACTCCCCGCGCAGGTCGCGGGCAGTTAGCCGGCCATCACCTCCTTGTCCATGTCCTTCAGCCGCTCCATATTCAGGTATCGCTTCACTCCCCAATGCGTTCCGGCCATATGCCGTAGCCTGGCCGCAACCAGCATCAGAGCGGCCACCATCCTCCAGTTCTACCGGGGGTTTTCCGACAGGGAAATGGAGACGGCCTGCATGTTCGACATCGAAATCAAATACGCCCTGGGGTTACGATTGGATGAGAGATCGTACGACCATTCATCCCTCTGGAGGTGGGGATGGTTCGGTATAAAGGTGTAAACGATAAACCCGTTCCATAGTGATTTGATGATTCATCGTTTGGTGAGTGAAAAATCCCGCGTTATAATCCCGAAACTCGCGATTCCCCTGGAGGCGCTCATGCGGTTTTATTTTTCGATCGTTCTTTGTGTGGCGGTTATTGGGGTGGTTTCCTGCAAAAAATCAAAGGCGCCACAACCGCCTTCGCCTTCGACCGTCTTGATCGACACGCCCACCCTCACCCACACGGGCACGTTCACGCGAACCGCCACGGTTTCCCGCACCGCGACCCCGACCACTACGGCGACTTGGACGGTGACCCGGACTCCCACGGTGACATTCACGCGGACGCGCACCTTGACACCCACCATCACGCCGTACGCCACCTGCGTCGCCGGGGGCATGGCGGTGATCGGAAACACGGCTTGCGACAGTTTCTATCCCATTACTGCGGGAGAAAACACGGTGTTGGCTTCGCCGATCACCGTGGGCATCGCGCTGACGGCACGGGCGGTGCGATTTTACAAGAACTACACTGGCTTAGGGCGCGTCAAGGCCGCGCTATACGCCAGCGAAGGCGTCTATGCCGACCCGACGACTCTCATATGCCAGTCGGCTTACACCCTGAGCGTGGGAAGCGAGGTCGGCTGGTACACCGTCCAAGTGCCCCAGACCTACCTTCCCGCGGGAACCTATTGGGTCGCCACTTGGACTGAAGCTCCCGCGGCGGGCGTCGCTTTTGGGTACTCTCAGGCGGCCAGCGGACGGAAAATCAAGCGGGTCGGGGACCCGGATATTCCCGCGTCGATCACTCACGCCCAGTATGCCTACGATATGAATTTTGCCATCGAGTATTGCCCGTAGGTCTCCGACGAATACTTTGGCGCCAACCGACGAACAAAAGAAAACCGAGACAGGGGGCCCCCGGCCCCCTGTTTTGTCATAAACTGACCCGCCGGATCCAATGCCCGATTTTCGAAAAAGGAACGACCCCATGCCCGTTTTCCCGCGACGCAAATACGACCTCAAGAAGATCGCGCGTGACGCCATGGTGGAACACGGGTTCGAGCCCGAGTATCCCCCCGACGCCTTGAAACAGCTTTCGGGCATCCCCGGCCCGGCCCGGGAGCCGGATTCGAACCTGAGGGACCTGACGGATCTTTTGTGGTGTTCCATCGACAACGACGATTCCAAGGACCTGGACCAGCTTTCGGTGTCCGAGGAGCTTCCGGGCGGCCGCACGCGGCTTCGGGTGGCCGTGGCCGACGTGGACGCCCTGGTGACGCTCCATACCCCCCTGGACCTCCACGCCCGAAGAAACACCACGACGGTGTACACGGGCGTCCGCACGTTCCCCATGCTTCCTGAAAGGCTCTCGACGGATTGGACGAGTCTCAACGAGGGCGAGGAGCGCGTCGCGCTGGTCGTGGACATGGTCGTGGGTCCCGACGGCCGTATGGGCGAGTCCTCGATCTATCGGGCCCGGGTCGTGAACAAGGCCAAGCTCACCTACAACGCGGTGTCGGCCTGGTTGGACGGCCATTTGCCGATTCCCGCGGCGGCGGAGAGGACGCCGGGCATGGACGCGCAGTTGCGCCGGCAGGACGCGGCCGCCCAGCGATTGCGAACCGCCCGGTTCGAGCACGGGGCCCTGGACCTGGAAACGATCCAACCGCGTCCGGAGACCCTGGATGAGGTGGTGGTGGCCCTGGTGGACGAGCGCCAGAACCGCGCCCAGGAATTGATCGAGGACCTCATGGTGGCGGCCAACGGGGTCACCACGAGGTATTTGGTCGGGAAGGAGTTCCCGACTTTCCGCCGCGTGGTGCGGTCGCCCGAAAGGTGGGCCCGGATCGTCGAGACCGCGGGCCATTTGGGCGGCGACCTGCCTGGCGAGCCGGATTCCAAGGCGCTCAACGAATTCCTGACCACGCAGAAAGCCAAGGACCCGTTGAGGTTCCCCGACCTGTCCTTGACCATCGTCAAGCTGATGGGGCGAGGGGAATACGTGGTGGAACAACCGGGCGACCCCGCCATGGGTCATTTCGGCCTGGCCGTTCGCGATTACAGCCACTCGACGGCCCCGAACCGGCGGTATCCGGACTTGATCACCCACCGCTTGTTGAAGGCCGCCTTGGCCGGTAAAAAATCGCCTTACGACCCGAAACAGCTCTTTTCCCTGGCCAACC
>CAZSKE010000392.1:0-2839 GCA_964607325.1 uncultured bacterium
TATTACAACGAGATCATCCACGGTATCGAGATGGAATGCCGGCACCTGGGGTTGGATATCAAGATCTACAACGCCGAACAGACGGGCGCCGAGTACGAGGAGGTCTACGACAAGATCTTCGGTGAGAGATCTTGCGACGTCATCATCGCGATCTCCATGCCGATGAACGAGAAGATGGTCGACCGTTTCCGCGGCGAAGACTTGCCCCTCGTGGTCCTTCAACCCGTGTTGGAATCCGGCAAGCCGATCAAGGAGATCCCCACCCTTTCGATCGACGACCGGAAAGGCATGACCAAGGCGGTGAATTATCTCTACTCCCTGGGCCACCGCAGGATCGGGTTGTTGAACGGCCCCACCACGCTCATCACTTGCCGGGACCGTCAGGAGGCCTACCTCCAGGCGCTCAAGGACCACCAACTCAACTACGGCGAGTCCTATATCGCCACCTGCAACCTCCCGGACCCCTTCATCTTCGAGGCGGGGTACCAATCCGCGAACGATCTTTTCGACAAGCATCCCGACGTCACGGCCGTTTGTTGCGTCTCCGATCCCATGGCCCTCGGGGCTATCAAGCTTTACCGCCAGATGGGCCGGACCCTCCCGGAGGACATGTCGGTGGTGGGCTACGACGACACCTATATCGCGCGTCTCACCGACCCCGCCCTGACCACGTTGCACCAACCCCTTTTCGAGATGGGGAAGGACGCCGTCATCATGGCGCACGGCATCCTGAACAACTTGCCCGTCCAGCCCCTCCAGAAGATTTTCGAGACCGAACTCATCGTTCGCGAGTCGGCGGTCGCCGTTCTTCCGGACTGAGAAGGCCAGCGCCTGTCGAGCGATGGTCAGAGCCATTGAGCGAATGGATCCCTAGCAGGATGCTGACAGAGTCCCCTGTCCTTCGATAGGCTCGACAAGCGTTCCAGGGGTGTCCCCATCGCGGAGTAAGCATGCCGGCCTTTCCGCCCATCGAAGCTCCTTCCCGAAAAACCTTTGCGGGCCTTATCCTCCTGGGGGCCTTGCTGACCTTCCTGTCGTTTCCTCATCCGCTCGACCTCAGCTTGCGACCTTGGGGCGCCCCCCTGGCTTGGGTGGCCTTGGCGCCCTTTTTCCTGGCGATCCGGAAAACGCGGCCTTGCCAGACAGCGTGGGCCGGGTTCTTGTTCGGCTTCCTGATGTTCGGGGCCATTCTTTATTGGATCGCCTTGTTGCGGGAGGCGGAAAACCTGAAGGTTTGGGGCTGGTTCGCCTTGACGGCGATCATGGCTTGTTACACGGCCCTCTTCGGTTTTGTCTTCGCTCGTTTGCGGCCGGGCCCCGGCCAGGCGGGAAGTCTCCTCACGGCCGCGCTCTGGACCAGCATGGAATTCCTGCGGGGAAGCCAGCCGTTCGGGGGTTTTCCTTGGGGCCAGATCGGCTACGCGCATTCCCCGTCGCCCGCCCTCCTTTATTGGACTTCCTTCACCGGGGTTTGGGGACTGACCTTCGCTTCCGCTTACACCGCCCGGGAGGTTGCCGAGTCGTTCCGTGTTTGGCGCGAGGCGGGGGGGCGTTCGGCGCTCCGAAGGCTTTCGCGGCCCGTGGCGGTCGTATGCGTTCTTTACCTCGCTGGCGGGATTCTCGCCTGGAAACCACCCCGAGACGCGCCGCGCGCGAGGGTCGCCCTCCTGCAACCCAATGTGGACCAATCGGTCAAATGGTCCAAGGGCCAGGAACAATCCACCTATGACATCCTGGAAGGCTTGACCCGGACGGCGTCCGCGTTGAGGCCCTCGCTGATCGTCTGGCCGGAGACCGCGGCGCCCAGTTACTTGCTTTGGAATCCCGCTTCAAAAAAACGCGTGGCTCGCGTTGTTCGGGATTCCGGAATCCCGGCCCTCGTGGGTTGTCTCGACTCCCTCCCCGCGGGGGACCCTGGCGGGAGGATGGATCATTTCAACGCGGCGATCGCTTTCGACGGATCCGGGAATCCGGGGGCCGTGTACCGGAAAACCCACCTGGTCCCTTTCGGGGAATACGTCCCGTTTCAAAGACTGCTTGCCTTTTTGGGGCCCGTGGTGGCCGACCTGGGTTCCTTCCGCCCGGGACCGGGCCCGGCGCGGATGGCGGCCGCCGATTACACTTACGCTCCGCTCATATGCTACGAGGCGATTTTTCCGCGCGACGTTCGGAAGGCCGCTTCCACGGGAGCCGACCTTCTCGTGAACATCTCGAACGACGCTTGGTACGGGAAAACGGCCGCGTTGTATCAGCACGCCTTGCTTTGCACGGTGCAGGCCGCGTCCCTGCGGCGCCCCATGGTGCGCTCCGCCAACACCGGTATCAGCTTGGCGGCGGACGCGGCGGGACGCGTGACCGCGCGATCGCGTTGGTGGCGAGAGGAAGTGTTGGTCGCCGAGGTGGTTTTCGCGAAGGGAAACACGTTTTTCGCGAGGTGGGGAGAGTGGTTCCCATGGGGGTGTGTGGGGGTGGTGGTGATGCTGTTGATGGCCGGGATGTTTCGGAAGCGAGAAGCGTTTATCACCTAGGGGTTCGAGCGAATCGCAATGAAGGCTCTATTTCCGGCAGGGTGATTCGCGAGAAAGACACGAAAAAGTTGCCGACGGGGGACTTTTTCAGCGGTCTGTTAATCACAACCGTCGAATGGCCCGTTCGATACGTCCGAACTCGTTCGGACTACTCAGGGCCATTCGATGCTTCTTACTCATGAGCTTCGATGGGCGAAGCCCATGAGTAAGCCCCGCTTAATAAAAGCACCTAACGCGGGGCGCGTTGAAACTGTTGCGAATGGCCCGTTCGATACGTCCGAACTCGTTCGGACTACTCAGGGCCATTCGAT
>CAZSKE010000393.1:0-2833 GCA_964607325.1 uncultured bacterium
TGAGGCTGTACCCGATCTCCACCTCGAGAGGATCCACGGACAGAAGGGAGGCCACGTTTTCCGGTTCCCGTTTCTTCTCGGGGACGGCCGCGGCCTTCGCGGCCACCGTTTCGGCCTCGACACGGCTGATTTTCTGCAGGTAAAACGCCAGCATTCCGACCAGGATGGCCGCGAAAAACAACGCCCAATGGGGCATGCCGGGGATGAACCCGATGATGGCGATCAGTCCCGCGGCGATCCAAAGCGCCCTCGGTTGGGCCACCATCTGGCGGATCAAGTCCGACCCGATGTTGCTCTCGGAGGCGGCCCGGGTCACCACGATGCCGGTGGCCACCGACAGGAGCAAGGCCGGGATCTGCGTCACCAAGCCCTCGCCGATCGTCAGGAGCGAATAACGGTGGAACACGTCCATGGCGTTCATGCCGTGCTTGAAAATGCCGATCGCGAAACCGCCCAGGATGTTGATCACCACCATCAGGATGGCCGCGATCGCGTCCCCTCGCACGAACTTGCTCGCGCCGTCCATGGCCCCGTAAAAGTCGGCTTCCCGCTCCACTTCCCGGCGGCGGTTCCGGGCCTGCTCGTCGGTGATGAGGCCCGAGTTCAGGTCGGCGTCGATCGCCATTTGCTTACCCGGCATGGCGTCCAAGGTGAAGCGGGCGGCCACCTCGGCCACGCGCTGGGCGCCGTTCGTGATGACCACGAACTGGATCACGATCAGGATGAGGAACACCACCAAGCCGACGAAGGTTTCGCCCCCAATGAGGACATCCCCCATGGCGAAGATGAACCTGCCGGCCGCCTCGGTGTTCTCATGGCCGTGGAGCAGGATCAGCCGTGTGGCGGAAACGTTCAGCGCCAAACGAAAGATCGTGGTGAAAAGGAGCAGGGTCGGGAAGACGGAAAAATGCAGGGGTTCCGTGGTGAACATGGTGACTTGAAGGACGATCAACGCCAGAACCAGGTTGAGGACCAGAAGCAGATCCAGCAATTGCTTCGGCAAGGGCAACACGAACATCAGGACGATGACGCCCACCAGAAACGGGACCATCATGTCGCCGTAGGAAAAGAGGGACTTGGTTCTTGATTCGGCCATTTCGAGGTTCCTTGACTATCTCTGTCTGGGTCCGAGGCGAGGCTAAGCCGCGCCCTTCGCTTGATTCACCCGATAGACGAACGCCAGCACTTCGGCCACCGCCTCGTACAAATCCCCCGGGATATCGGCTCCCACGGGGCAAGACTTGAACAGCGCTCTCGCCAGGGGCGGGTTTTCCACCACGGGAATCCCATGCTCGCGAGCCTGCTGTTTGATTCGGTCCGCCACGACCCGCTCCCCTTTGGCCACCAGCTTGGGCGCTTTCATCTGTTCCTTGTATTGCAACGCCACGGCCACGTGAACCGGGTTCGTGATGATCACATCGGCGTGCGGCACCGCCTCGAACATCCTCCGCCGGGCCATCTCCCGCTGGATCTGCCGTATCCTCGACTTGATGAGGGGATCACCCTCGCTTTGCCTCAACTCGTCCTTCACTTCCTGTCGGGTCATCTTCAAGCTGTCCATGTAAAACCAACGCTGGTAGGCCAGATCAAGCGCCGCCAGCACGAAAAGCACCCCGATGACGCGCATCATCACCGTCATGGTAAGCCCACCGACGTACTGCAACGAATCCGCGTTGGCCATGTCCATGGCCGGGAGAAGCTGGGGCATGGCCGCTTTCACGGTGACGTAGGCCACCCACCCCACCGCCACGATCTTCAGAACCGTCTTCACCGCCTCCACCAGCGTGCGCTGTGAAAAAAGTTTTTTCGCCCCGCTGACGGGGTTGATATTCGTGAACTTCGGGGTCAGGGGCTTGACGGAAAAAAGCACCCCAACCTGGAAATAATTGACCAGCAGGCTCACCACCAGGATCACCAGAAGCAAGGGCGACAGAATCAGGATGATCTGCATCAAGTAGAAAACCCACAGCGAGTGGACGGTTTCCAACTCCAGATGCGTGCCCAGGTTCTGAAAGGTGAACGCCGTCACCTCTCCCACCTTCCCCACAATGTAGCCGCCGGCGTAACGGAACATCAGCATCGACACCAAAAGGATGATGACCGTGTTGACTTCCACGGAGCGGGCGACTTGTCCCCGTTCGCGCGCCTCTTGAATGCGTCGTGGGGTAGGTTTTTCAGTCTTGCCCGGATCCGCCATCACCGCTCCCCATCATTCTTCGCCTTCAACGCATGGCGTGCAACAAGAGCGCCAAGTCCCGGGGCAGTCCCCGGAAAATGCCTTGAAGCGCGTAAGCGAAAAAGCCCATCGAAAGCGCCGCCATCAGCAATCCGACCCCCACGTTCAAGGGCATGCCGACGATGAAAACGTTCATCTGCGGCACCGTCCTGGCGAGAACCCCGAGGGCCAAGTTCGTCAAGAACAACGCGCCGACCACCGGCGCTCCCACCCGAAACGCCACGAGAAAAAGCGCGCTGGCCTTTTCGTTGAACAACCCCGCCAGGGTGGGCGTGAAATTCGCGTGGCCCAAAGGCACCAGCTCAAAACTGTCGGCCAGGGCCCGCAACAACACGTGGTGCCCATCCACGGCCAAAAACACCAAAGTCGCCACGAGGTAGAAATACTGCCCCATCACGGACACCTGGGCGCTGGACATGGGATCGATGATGTTCACCATGCCGAGCCCCATTTGAATGTCCACGACCTGTCCGGCCAGCTGGATCCCCACAAACATGAGGTAAGCCGCCAACCCGATCACAAACCCCACCAAGAGCTCACGGCCCACCGCGAAACCAAAGGCCGCCCCCGCGACCGGAACATCCGCCGGGATCGGAA
>CAZSKE010000394.1:0-2814 GCA_964607325.1 uncultured bacterium
CCTGCAGGCATCCCTGTCCGAACAGCGCGGCCTGCTGGTCACCGGCCACGCCCGCGATGGGCACCGACGCCCCAAGGAACGAGGGCGTTGTGGAGGCGATCACGCCCGACGACGGACAGAGCCGAGGCAGGATCGACGGCGGGACGTGGAAGAGGTCGAGCATGTCGCCCGCCCATTCCAGGCTGTGGAGATCGAGCAGCATGGTCCGCGACGCGTTGCTGTAGTCGACGAGGTGCTGCCGCCCCTCGGTGAGCCGCCAGACGAGGAAACTGTCGATCGTGCCGGCGCGGAGCCGCCCCTTCGCCAGGAGTGCGGCGGCTCCCGGGCGGTTGGTTTTGGGCGGTGTCGGTGGCAGCGCCGCCATGAATAACGCCACCGCGGTGCCGAACGGGAGCGGGGGCGCGGGCGGCGCGATCGTGTTGATCCGAACCAGGTCGGTGAGCGGGGTGGGAACCATTGTCGCCAATGGGCGAGATGGATACGACGCGGTCCGGGACGCGGCGGGCGGGGGTGGCGCGGGGGGGAGCGTATGCGTCATTTCCGCGGATAGTTCCGGCCTGGAAGGCCTGATGGTCATGGCGGACGGGGGCGATGGGGGCGACGCTTGGATTGATGAGTTGCCCACGCTTTATCCCGGCGAGCGTCATGGCCCCGGGGGTGGTGGGGGAGGCGGCTATATCTTTTTATCCGGGCCGGCGGGATATACCAGCGTCGACCCGGGCGCTGCAGGGCTTACCACGCAGGCCTTGGATAGCTACGGGGCCACCGACGGCGGGTCGCCTTCGAGCGCGCAGGAATCCACATCGGCAGTCTTCGCCGATATCACGGGCTACCAGAGTGGCGCGGATATCGGGGTGGGGTGCGCGCTGACCCCGACCGTCACCCCAACCGGCACTTTCACGAAAACCCCGACGTTGACGTTCACACCAACTGCGACCCCCACGCAAACGCTTTGCTCCATCTTCCAGTATCCCGCCGCGGACAACCTGATCGTGATCGAGGCGGAGAAACCCAATTCGAAGGTGACGCGCGGCGGACAGTCCTGGACAAACGTGACGGCTCCGGCGGGATATAGCGGGACAGGCGCCGTCCAGGCCTTGCCGGACGTCGCGGTCGCTTACACGGTCGCTGGTTATTCCTCCGTTTCTCCCCAGGCGAATTACTCCGTCTATTTCACCCAGGCTGGTAACTACTACGTTTGGGTGCGTTGTTACGCGACGAGTACCGCCAACTATCAAGTGTTTATCGGTCTCGATGGCGTTGAGGCCCCGGTGGCGAACCGCGTTCAAACGACGACCTACAATAATTGGAACTGGGTGGTTTCCCCGGCCACGTTGGCGGTGGGCACGGCCGGCCAACACACCCTCAACATGTGGATGAGCACTGACGGGTTCATCGCCGACGAGATCCTGCTGACCACGACGGCCAACTACAACCCCAACACCACCTTCGCCGAAACCGAGAGGTGCATACCCACCCCCACGATGACCCCGACCTTCACCACGACCCTTTGCGAGGTCTACCAGTACGCGACTCCGGACAACGTGATCGTGGTGGAGGCCGAGCATTACAACGCGAAAACGGACCGGGGCAACAACGCTTGGACCGTCGTGACCGGCCCCGGCGCCCCCGGCGGCGGGCAAGCCCTGCGGGACCTCCCGGACAATTTGACGAGTTTCGGCGCGGCTGGATATTCGGCTACGGCTTCCCAGACCGACTATTCGATTTATTTCACCCAGGCGGGCACTTATTACGTCTGGGTCCGCGCTTATTCCACCGGCAACGGGAACGACGCGGTGCATATCGGTATGGACGGCGTGGAAACCATCGATGACAACCGCCTTCAAACGGCGACGGATAACGCCTGGGTCTGGACGAACAACAACGCCTCGGGCGGAAGCCGCCTGACGTTCGTAGTGGGGACAACCGGTGTCCACACCTTGAACATGTGGGTGCGCGACACAGGATTCAACGCTGACAAGTTCCTTTTGACGACGAGCGCCGCCTATACACCTGCGGGAATTGACCTGGACGCGAGCGCCCGTTGCATCCCCACGCCGAGCCATACCGGGACATTCACGGCCACACATACGCCGACTTTTACAGCGACCCATACTGGCACGGAACAAGCGATTCAGACGCAGACCGCCGTTGACACAGCCACCTGGGCTCCCACTGCCACGGCATATGCCACGCAGACCTTCGAGCCTTCTGCGACCGCTCAAGTCACTCAGACCGCCGTTGACACAGCCACATGGGCGCCCACGGCGACGGCATATGCCACTCAGACATTCGAGAGCACTGCCACTGCTCAAGTGACCCAGACCGCTGTCGACACAGCCACCTGGGCGCCTACCGCCACCGCGTATGCCACGCAAACATTCGAGCCTTCTGCGACCGCTCAAGTGACGCAAACCGCTGTTGATACCGCCACCTGGGCTCCCACCGCCACCGCGTATGCCACACAGACATTTGAGAGCACCGCTACCGCGCAAGTGACGCAGACTGCTGTTGATACCGCCACATGGGCGCCTACTGCCACGGCATATGCCACTCAGACCTTCGAGAGCACCGCCACAGCTCAAGTGACGCAGACTGCTGTTGATACCGCCACTTGGGCTCCCACGGCCACGGCGTATGCCACTCAGACCTTCGAGAGCACCGCTACCGCTCAAGTCACTCAGACTGCTGTCGACACAGCCACCTGGGCTCCTACCGCCACAGCGTATGCCACGCAGACCTTCGAGAGCACGGCCACAGCTCAAGTGACGCAGACCGCTGTCGACACAGCCACTTGGGCTCCTACCGCCACCG
>CAZSKE010000395.1:0-2803 GCA_964607325.1 uncultured bacterium
AAGCCGAATCGCGAGACTTGGGAGTGTCCATCCCAAATGGGATGCGACCCCCTGCGATTCGGCGGCCAAAGGGCATGAAAGCCCGTTCTGTGCCGAGCCCACCAGGCGAGGCACGAGACTTGATTGCTTCCGTTCCACGGGGAACGGAAGAAGCCGAATCGCGAGACTTGGGAGTGTCCCTTCGAGCCAGAGCGGACATTCCCTTGGCGAAGCGGTCGAAAAACAAGCGAACGCTTTCGCTCGGGCCCACGAAAGGACCTTCCTCAGGTTATAGGACACACGGGAAAAGAGAGGGTTCCCCGGCGTTCGCTCGAAAGCCATAGCCATATCGCTCATGGGCGGCATCTTAACATAGGAAAAAGGGGTCTATCCCCCCGGATTCTTGGAGGGGGCGAACGGAAAACAGGCCCTAAATTCGGCCGAACGGAAGGCGCCCGGCTTGGTGAAGGTTTTGGAAATGGATGAGGCTGGGAAATCAGCGTGTCAGCCGAGGGTCTTGGGGAGGATGGAAACGGCCATCATCGTCAAACATCGTAATCAGTTGACGGCAGGTTTCATGCCGCCGGTCCCGCCCGGGACCACCGAGCCCATCGAGCCCGGTTTCTTGATCTCGATTTTTTCGCTCAAAAAGCGTTTTAAATAGGTTCCACGAACGGTCTTGAAGAACTGGTCAAGGTCCGCGTCCACACGGTCGGCTTCCAACGCCAGCAGGTTCATGGCGATGCCGAAAGCCAATTCAACGAACTCATGCTTCAGCCCGGGGTTCTGCTTGATGTATCCATTGAAAAGGCGGATGCCCTGGCGATAGACCTCGATGGCTTTCTGATTGTCCTGCCCGTGGTAATACTTTCCCATTAGATAGAAGATTTCCAGGTCGAACGCGTCGCAGCGGGAAATGTTATCAAACTGGATCACCGCTTCCTTGAGGTGGTTTTGAGCCACCGCTTGGTGGGTGAAATAATGCCGCAAACAGTACTTCGCGAAACGGACACGAAGCCCTGTATCGTTAGGATTACGTTTAACGGCGTCCTTGAAGTTCTTGAACTCCAGGCGCTCTAAAAGTTTTTTAAGGAAGTTGGTCATTGGTGACAGTAAAAGTGAAATGAATCCCATGGCAAGTTCATTCTACCCCGCCAACGGGTTTTGTCAAATTATTATAGGTTTGGTTATATTACGGCGCGCTGGTTTGTCATGACCTGTCAAGGAAACAAAAAACGAAAATGATCGATCGCAATCAAGTTGGATTAAAATTCTTGACAAGAATATTTTCCGATCGTCACTCCCCCATCTCGATTTCAAGCGTTTTAATCGGTTTCATACTCCAAGGAATCCAAAGCGCCTTTTCCGCGACGCGACTTTTTCATTTCGCGCCATTTACGCGCCTGCTCGGGGGTAAGAAGCTTCTCGAAATCCACCTTGGCGTTCGTCTCCTCGCCGATCATCTGCCCGCGGATCCGGCCGATTTCCTCGGATAGCTTTTGAAGTTTGGCCTTATCCGGGTTCGTTTTTTCCAGTTCGGTGTCGCGATCCACCCGCCGGAGCTCAAGTTGGCTTTTCAGCTCGATCATGCGCTTGCGGTAGGCCGCCCGTCGTTCCCGGATCGCCTGGCGCTGGGCGTCGGTCAATTGGAGGTTCTGAACCTGTTCGCGTCGTTCCTGGGGGGAACTCCGCGGAGCCCTTTCACGAAGGCGCGGATTTCGTCCTTCGGGCGACGCGAACGCCGAAGCCGCGGGCCACAAACACCCGAGCGCCAAACACGTGGCTAAAATCCGCTTTTTTCCCATGTCAGTCCCCCTTTGATCTCAAAACCCGCCCATCCGACCCAACACCCCGCGAGATTCCCGATCCTTCCGAACCGACGCCCACCGGCGCTGTTGTAACACGCTTAAATGTACTCGTAAACGGCTTCCATCATCCCGGAAGGGTCTTCCACGTCCTCGATCTCGCCACCGGAACCCCTGAACAGGTCCGGCGCCAACTGATCCTCGGGTTCCAAGGAGGTCACGTCGATGGGAGCCGCCAGCTTGTAAACGTATTCAGTCAATTCGGTTTCCAGGGTCTTTTGGCGGTACTGCCAGCCGACCAGCGCCACCATCAAACAGGCGGCGGCCAAGGCCCATCCCCGCAGGCCCCTCCAACGCCACCAGGGGCTTTCCAGCCCCTCGGAAGACTCGGCCGGGAGTTTTGACTCGATGTTGGCCCAGACACGGTCTTTCCAAAGGTCCGATCCTGTCGGCTCGTCCCGAAGCGCCCGGAGGGTCCGCTCGATTTTCAAATCCGTCCATTCGTTTTTCATGGTCGCGCCCATTCCATGTTTTTCATCGGAAATCCTCCGGGGAAATCCCGGCCTTATGCAAGCCTTCCTTCAGGGAGGCCTTGGCCCGGTGGATGTTCGATTTCACCGTGCCCAGGTTCATCCGCAAGGCTTGAGCGATCTCCTCGTACGAAAGCTCCTCCATTTCCCGCATCAAAAGACAAGCTCGTTGCGCGGACGGGATCATTCCCAAGGCTTTCACCACCCGCGGGCTGAGTTCGGAGCCACCCCGACCGGTTTTATCCTTGGGGTCGGACGGCTCGAATTTCCGTCCTTCCGAATCCTCAGCGTCGAGAGAAGTGAAGTTCACCACTTTCTTCCTCCGGAGGATGTCCAAGCAGTGGTTCGAGGTCATCCGGTAAAGCCATGTGGAGAAAGCCGAATCGCCGCGCCATTGAGAGGCGGTCCGAAAAACCTTCAGGAACACCTCTTGAACAGCGTCCTCGGCGTCATGAGGGGAACCCATCATGCGCCACGACAATCGGTAAA
>CAZSKE010000396.1:0-2788 GCA_964607325.1 uncultured bacterium
CCCTGGCTCGGGGAAGGGGAGGCTCGCCGCGACGTGGAGGGGTGGCGGGGGGACCGGCTGGGCTTCTGGTCCGGCCCCGGAGGGTGGAGGGGTTTGGCGGGGCGCGTGATTTTCCACGACGCGAACGCGGCGCGACGGTTCGGGGAAGGATTGCGGGAGACACAGGTCAAAAGGTGGCGAGGGGGGCGCGAATTGTCGGATGGAATCCGACAAGGCGCCGGAGCGTCCAAAACGTTGGGGTGCGCTTGGGTGGGAAGGGTGGGGCGTGAGGTGCGCTGGGCCGAGGGGTTTGACGCGGCGAGGACCCGTGTTGTCCAGGACCGTTTCAGGCGGTTGACTGAACCTTGACACCCGGTGGGTCCCTGCTTAAAGTGCAGGAAGAAGCGTATGCCCGGGAAAGGGTCTTGGTTCCATGCCCATCCCGGAACTCCCGATCCAATGACGAAAGAAGGATTTCATGGGCTCAGCGGTTCAGGTGACGGACGCGACTTTCAAGCGGGAAGTGTTGGAGTCGAAAACGCCGGTTTTGGTGGATTTTTGGGCCGAATGGTGCGGTCCTTGCCGCGCGGTGGGTCCCGTCCTCGAGGAGTTGGCGGGCGAGTACAACGGCAAGATCAAGGTCACCAAAATGAACGTGGACCAAAACCAGCAGACAGCCGCCGAGTTCCGGATTCGAAGCATTCCCACCCTTCTTTTCTTCAAAAACGGGTCCGCGGTCAAACAACTGATCGGCGCTTATCCCAAGAACCGCCTTGCGGCCGAAATAGACGAGGTTTTGAAGGGGTAAATATCGGCGGAGATGGTGTGGTGAAGCGTTGACAGGCTTCTAGAGCCCTTCTTATACTTCACTTCGCTTTTGCCGGGTTCCCCCCGAGGGGCCCGTTTTTTGCCCACTTTCGCCCGATCGGAAGGTTTCAGTGAGCGCTCGAAAAATACTGCTGGTTTCCGTTTTAGTCCTGGCGGGTTACTGCCTTTACAGCGTCATTCCGCCCGATAAAAAGCTCCAGATGGGCTTGGATATCCGCGGGGGTGTCCATCTTCGACTCGAGGTGGATCGAGCCAAGATGGAAGGCAATCCTTCCCCGAAGGAATTGTCCGAAGCGGCGGACCGGGCTTTGGAAATCATCCGGAACCGTATTGACGGTTTGGGTTTGGTGGATCCCATGATCCAGCGCGAGGGGGCCACGGGCGTGGTGGTTCAATTGCCGGGCTTTTCCGACGTCCGTCGAGCCCAAGACTTGATTTCCACCACCGCTCAACTGCAGTTCCGCATGGTTTCCTCCGAGCGCCCGGCGGATTACAAGAAATCAGACGGGACGATCGACGAAAAAAAGCTCCCGAAGGACATGTTTTATTTCCAGGGAAAAGAGGATGGGGAAGACTACCTCCTGAGCGATGTCAAACTCAAGGGTGACGCCCTGGTGGACGCCCGTGTTCAAACCGACGCGATGGGCCAGCCCATCATTTCCTTCAAATTCAACGCCGAGGGTGGTAAGGCCTTTGGACGGTTGACCAGCGCCAACGTGAACCGTCGCCTGGCGATTCTGCTGGATGACAAGGTTTATTCGGCCCCGGTCATCAAGTCGCCCATCACCGGGGGTTCCGGCATCATCGAGGGGCGCTTTTCCGACGAAGAAGCCAGGGATTTGGCCCTGGTGCTGAGGGCTGGCGCCCTGCCGGCTCCGCTCAAGATCACCAGCCAATTCCTGGTCGGCCCCACCCTGGGGGCCGATTCGGTGAAAAAAGGAACGCGGGCCGCCCTGTTCGGCCTGTGTCTCGTCTTCCTTTACATGGTCCTGTTTTACCGCTGGTCCGGGTTCATCGCGAACGTCGGCATGGTTTTCAACATCATTTTCCTCATGGGCTTCATGGCGGTCATGAAGGCCACCATCACCCTGCCGGGCTTGGCCGGTGTCGTGCTCACCGTGGGCATGTCGGTGGATTCCAACGTCCTGATTTTCGAGCGAATCCGCGAGGAAATGAAGGCGGGGAAGACCATCCGTTCCGCCATCGAGGCGGGATACAACCGCGCGCTTTCCGCCATCATCGACACGCACGTGACGACGCTGATCACCTCGATCGTGCTTTTCCAGTTCGGCACGGGACCCGTCAAGGGTTTCGCGGTCACCCTGAGCGTCGGTGTCGCCCTCTCCCTTTTCACGGCCGTGGTGATCACCAAGATGATCTTCGACGCGCGCAAGCAGTACGATACGCTTTCGATCTGATTGAAAGGAAGACGATCCCATGTTCGTCCTTTTTAAGGACCCGAAATACAACATCCTGGGCGCGCGACGGGTGTTTCTGGCCGTCTCCGCCCTGGCCGTGGTCGCGGGGCTCTACGCTTGTTTCTCCCTTTGGAAAGGGACCGCCAATCTCGGAACGGATTTCGGGGGAGGCGTGCTTCTGCACTTGGCCGTCAAGCAAGACGTCTCGATGGAAAACATGAGGCAATCCCTGGACAAGGGCGGTTGGAACGACGCCCAGATCCAGAAGGTCGGCGAAAAAGGCATCGCGGGGCAGAAGTGGGTGGTGCGCATCCGTCGCGCGCTGGACGAGCAAGTGGGTACCCTGGGGTCCCAGGTCGCGGAGTCGCTCAACACAAGCATTCCCGACGCGGGCGTTGTCCTGGAGGGGAGCGAGGAGGTGGGTCCGGCCGTGTCGGCCAAGCTCCGTGAGGACGCCTTGAAGGCGTTCCTGATCTCCTTGTTCGGCATCCTGATCTATATCGCTTTCAGGTTCGATTTCAAATTCGGCGTGATTTCGGTGATCGCCACCATTCACGACATCT
>CAZSKE010000397.1:0-1693 GCA_964607325.1 uncultured bacterium
GCGATGAATCCCCAGGCCCCTCCCCACAACAAACCTGAAAATTTTCCAACTGGGGTGGTTTCCTTCCCCGTTTTTTGCGCGTAGGAGTACGTGACAGAGGATCCGGCCGCCGCATCGCTCTTCCAAAATCCGCCCAGGGAACCCGCCGGAGGGTCCTGAGTTCCATCGCCTTGCGCGATCGGCAAGGGCGCCTGATCAGGGTTTCGGGGGATCAACCGGAGGTTCGACAACTCCAATTCGCGACGCGCGCCCCCGTTCCATAGGTCGGGATCCCGACGGGTTTTTTGGGCCCACCGCGCGAGTAGTTTTTTTCCGGACGAGGTCTCCTCGAACGCGCCGCGAGGCATCCAACTCTCGATAAAGGAACCACCCCAGGCCGCCACGAGAAGTCCCACGGGACAGTCCAGTTCCTTTCGCAGGGCTCGGGCGAAAAAATACGGCGCGGCGGGAAAATCCCCCGCGGTTTCCGGCGAGCAAACCACCCAACGGCCCTGGGCATCCGCGACCGGTTTTTCCGCCATGGCGTGGCCCTGCAGGAACAACCGGATCATCGGCGACTTGGCCTCGGCGATCCGTTTGGGAGCGTCGTGCGTTTCCTTCAGGGTCATTTCCATGTTGGATTGTCCGCTGCCGACCCACAATTCGCCCACGCAGACGTCGTGGATCGTGACGGAAGACGAACCGGCGATGGTCATATTGTAAGGTCCGCCCGGAGGCGGATCCGGGAGTTCCACGCGCCAGCGCCCCGCCGAATCGGCCTTCGCGACGCCGCGGATGTCTTGAAGAACGACCGTCACCTTTTGTCCGGGCACGTCGCGTCCCCAAACGGCCGCGCGCCCTTGTTGAAGGACCATATGGTCCCCGATCAGCGCGGGGAGTTCCATTCGGGATTTGGCGACGCCCAACGCGAAGGGTGGATTCATCAGGAGGATTCCCAGGAAAAAAATGGAGTCAAGCCTCACGGCCACCTCCTCAACCACGAAAACCGCGCCTTTCGAACCACAGAGCACGCGGAGTTCAAGGAGACATTTTGTTTGCGCGACCACCGACCGCTATCCGCGCTTCGACCCTTCGATCCACTCCGGGGCGCCCGAAGCCCAGTCGAAGGACCCTTCCCCAACGCCTCGGGCTCACATCGCTTCAGGCGCGGACACCCCGATCAATCGCAAGGCGTTACGCAAAACGACTCGAACGCCTTGCGCGAGCGCCAAACGCGCCTCGGCGGTTTCCTTTACGGCGTCCAGAATGCGGTGTTGGGTGTAAAAAACATGGAAGTCGGCGGCCAATCCCATCACGTAAGCCACCAATCGGTTGGGCTCGTAGGAAAGCCCCGCCTCGGCCACCTGTCCCGGGAACTGAAGGATGGATTTGAGCAGTTGCGTCGACTCCTTCTCGGTCAAGGGCGTCATTTGATCCGCGCGGGTGGCAGGATGAAGACCCCGTGAGGCGCATTTGGCGATCAAACTGCAGATCCGCGCGTGGGCGTACTGCACGTAAAACACGGGATTCTCGTCCGTTTGTTTCTTGGCGACCTCGAGGTCGAAATCCAGGTGGCTCGAGGCGGATCGCATCACGAAAAAGAACCGCGCGGCGTCCACCCCCACCTCATCCAACAGTTCCGCGAGAGTCACGAACCTTCCATCGCGCTTGCTCATCTTGAGCCGCGCAGTGAGCAGCACGCCGTCGGTGTGGG
>CAZSKE010000397.1:1703-2785 GCA_964607325.1 uncultured bacterium
GACCTTCTCCCCGCCGGACAAAAGACTCACCTGTTGTCCGATCAGGACCGAAAAACGCTCCTGGGGGTAACCCGCGGCCTTCAGGGCGGCGGACATGCGAAGAATGTGCCCGTGGTGGTCGGGGCCCCAGATGTCGAGCAAGCGGTTGAAACCACGGTCGAATTTTCCCAGGTGGTAAGCGATGTCGGCGGCGAAGTAGGCGGGAGCGCCGTCACTTTTGATCAGCACCTCGTCCTTAGGGGCGCCAAACGCCGAAACCTTGAGCCAACGGGCCCCGTCCTTCTCGAGAATCAATCCCTTCGCGTCCAAGGCCGAGACGGTTTTGGCCACTTGTCCGGTCTCGTGAAGCTCGCGGCGTTCCGAATAAAACCGGTCGAACGAAACGCCATAGCGCTCCAGGGACTTTCGGTGATCCTCCACCACGCGTTTCATGCCGACTTCTCCCAAATACGCGGCACATTGCGTTTTCGGCAAGTTTTGACGCTCCGGCCAATCGGGAGAGGCCATAAACTCCCGGGCCAGGTCCTCCAGGTAGGCGCCCCGGTAACCGTTCTCGGGGGGCGGCGTGGGGATCCCACGCACGCGATCGCAAGCGGCTAAAAGGGATTCGCCGAACAACTTGGCCTGGACCCCCGCGTCGTTCACGTAGTACTCGGTGGAAACCTCGGCTCCCGCGAACAAAAGCAACCGGCGGATGGCGTCCCCGAGGGCGGCCGCGCGGGCGTTCACCACGTTGAGCGGTCCCGTCGGGTTCGCGCTCACGAATTCCAGAAGCAGTTTCATCCCTTCGGCTTGTCGGCTTTTCCCGAAACGGTCGTTCTGGTCGAGAATGTCCTCCAAGGTTTCGTGGAACACCCGGGGGTTGAGCCGCAAGTTCACGTATCCGGGAGGAGTCGCCTCCGCGGAAGACACCCACTCGGGGGGCAGGGAGGCGGCCGCCAAGAGCCTTGCGATTTCCATGGGTGGTTTTTTGAGGGATTTCGCCATGGGAAACGCGGGGAGCGCCAAGTCCCCATGGGACGGGTCCTTGGGGTTTTCGAGAGCTGGAAAAACGGCGGGGTCCACGCCCAAAGACACGGCGG
>CAZSKE010000398.1:0-2041 GCA_964607325.1 uncultured bacterium
GCAGGGTCCCCAACATGTCGTGATACCGCTGTTCCCCGAAACCCAGCACCACCAGCTGGACGTCCATTTTCAGGAAAGACTGGACGACCTGGGCCAACAGATCCAGACCCTTCTGGTCCGCCAGGCGCGTGATCATCCCAAACAAAGGCACCTGCGGGGAGTAAGGAAGCCCCTGCTCGAGGCAAAGCTTCTTCTTGGATTCCGCCTTGGCATCGGGGTTCTTGGAGGTGTACTGGACGGGAATATCCTTGTCGTGCGCCGGATCCCATTCGTCGTAATCCACGCCGTTCAGAATCCCGTGCAGGTCGGCCGCGCGATCGCGCAAAACGCCGTCCAAACCGTAGCCGTACTCGGGGGTTTGGATCTCCTTCGCGTAGGCGGCCGAGACGGTGTTGAGGGCGTCGGAATAGTTCAAGCCGGCCTTCAGGTAGTTCACCTGGTCGAAGAACTCCAGCTTGCCGGGAGTGAACTGTTCCCAGCCCAAACCCGTCATGGGCAGGTTCCACTTGGGATACAAACCTTGGTACGCGATGTTATGGATCGTGAAAAGCGAGCGCGTGCCGGACCAGGACCCTCCGCCAAACCAGATCTTCTGATACGCGGCGGCCAAACCGGTCTGCCAATCGTTGAGATGGAGGATGTCCGGCACCCAATTCAGGTCCTGACACATCTCCAGGATCGCCTTGGAGAAGAACGCGAACCGTTCCGGGTTGTCGGGATAATCCCCATCGGGGTTTCCGTACAACTGATCGCGGTCGAAATAGCGGTCGTTCTGGATCAGGAACGATTTCACCCGGCCCCCGCCGGTCGTGCCGGTCAGGATATCGGCGTAAAGATCG
Organism: uncultured bacterium; assembly: GCA_964607325.1. GTDB lineage: Bacteria > Oederibacteriota > Muellerivitia > Muellerivitales > Muellerivitaceae > CAZSKE01. Next base: position 840 of record CAZSKE010000398.1, read on the forward strand.
CCCATGCCCATGGGCACGCGGAGGTCTCGCTTCAAAACCTTGAGGTTGTGTTTGTCGATCGAGACGGCGCGGTATTTGGGCAGGACGACGGCCGTCTCACAGCCGATCCGCGAAAGGGCCTGGGGCAGTGCCCCCACCACGTCGGCCAATCCACCGGTCTTGGCGTAAGGAACGACCTCGGAGGAGGCAAAAAGGATTTTGAGGGGTCGGTCGGCGGGCATCGAGAACCTTTCAAGATTCAAGGAAAGTGGGGCGACGCCGATCGAGGCGTTGGCTCGAATTATCGGGACCGGAGTATGCCCTGTCAAGAAAATGGGATTATTTTTGAACGGATTCCCCACCAGGCAAACCCCGCCGCGACCCGCCATAGCCGATTCAAAGGAAACGACACACGAATGCCAAGGAATCAATACAACTGCACGTCATCCACGCTCAAATCATAGCTGTACTGGCCCGCCGTGTATTGCCAACGAACTCCTAAAACATCCGTCAAGGCGAAGCCCTCGACCGGAACATAGCCCCAACCGGCCTCCTGGGTCATCCCCGAGAATGGAAGGGCATTCTGGAACCAAACACCGGCCGACGAGGGAAGGAACGAGTTTCCATAATCATTACTGCAATTGGCCGTGCAGGTTCCTCCTTGCGACACCGGAGTGGTGCCTAAAGTCGACATGGTGAACCTCAAGACCGCGTCCATCGCGGGCACGATCATGGAGAACCTGATTCCCGTGAAAGCGGATAGATCATGGGGTCCACCCGCGTCGAGGAAACTAAAACCCATGCCCGCGAAGGGACAGGTCGTGTAAGGCGGACCACAAGCGGGTCCCAGCATCCCCGTGATGCGCGCCGCGTAGGAGGACGCGTTTCCGGGAGAGGACATGAGAAAGTCTTGCGCAATTCCCCCGACCGTCTGCCCGTTATCGACATACACGGTGCTTTGACCCCAGGCGCTCCAGTCCATGTCGCTATAGGAATACCAATACCCGTTTTGACCGCAGACGTTGAGCGTCAACTGAGAGTTGCCGTCCTCCATATCGTCCACCAAGCCGCAATCCCCCGGGGTCCCGGTCGCCGTCGGCGCGAGCAAGGTGCCGGTAGGGGTAAAGGTGTTTGTAGGCATGCCGCCCGTCGGGATGGGCGTCCAGGTGTAGGTCGGCGTCGAGGTGACGGTGTAAGTCCGGGTCCGCGTGACGGTGCCGGGC
>CAZSKE010000398.1:2078-2781 GCA_964607325.1 uncultured bacterium
TCCGTGGGGGTAGAGGTATACCAGGTCCCGGTGGGAGTCGACGTCGTCGTCATCGTGAAGGTGTAGGTTCGCGTCGGCGTCCGGGTCCGAGTGAACGTCGGAGTCGGGCTGACGGTGGGCGTGAGGGAGGGAGTAGGCATGCCGCCCGTCGGGATGGGCGTCCAGGTGTAGGTCGGCGTGTGGCTTTGGGTGGGGGTTCCGCCCGTCACGGTGGGGGTGAAGGTGTACCAGGTTCCGGTGGAGGTGAAGGTACGGGTGTGGGTCGGCGTCAAGGTCCGGGTCCCGTTTCCGCCGGTATAAGTCGGGGTCGGGGTCGACGTCCGGGTCCTCGTGTTCGTGGACGGGCCGCTGGTGTTATCGGGCGTCCAGGTGTAGGTCGGGGTCGAGGTGCGGGTGAAAGTCCGGGTCCGCGTGGGGGTGCTGGGCGAGCCCGTCCAGGTTAGCGTGGGCGTGAAGGTATAGGTCCAGGTGTACGTATAGGTGGACGTGTGCCAGGTTCCCGTGGGTGTGGGCGTTTGGGACGAGGTGTAGGTCGGGGTCCGGGTGAAGGTCCTCGTGGGGGTGGACGTGTTCCAGGTTCCCGAAGGCGTAGGCGTTATGGACCAAGTGTTAGTCGGAGTCCAGGTTTCCGTGGGTGTGAAGGTATAGGTATAGGTCGCGGTGTGACTCCAGGGCGTTCGGGTGTGGGTGTAGGTCCAGGTAT
>CAZSKE010000399.1:0-2778 GCA_964607325.1 uncultured bacterium
AACCCTTGCGGCCATGGCGCGAGGCTTTGAGGGAATATTTGAGGGAGGACCGCCTGTGAAGCGGCCCGATCTTTCGATCGTCATTCCCGTTTTCAACGAGGAACGCCGGGTGGGCGCCACCTTGCGCGAGGGCTTGGCTTATCTCAAGGCCGCCCGTCTCAGCGCCGAGCTGTTGGTCGTGGATGACGGCTCTTCCGACGGGACCGTGCGGTCGGTCGAGCTGTTTCGGCGTCGACTCGGGAAGGAACGGACTTTGCGGGTTCTCAAGCACGGCGTGAACCGCGGCAAGGGCGCGGCGGTCCAGACCGGCATGCTGGCCTCCCGTGGAACCCATGCTCTATATATGGACGCGGACAATTCGACCCCTTTGTCGGAATACGACAAGCTCCGGCCGTATCTGAGGGATTTCGACGTGGTCGTGGGCAGTCGGGCGGTGGACCGATCCCAGGTCGAGGTGCGTCAGCCCTTTTACCGGGAAGCCATGGGTCGTATTTTCAATTTGATCGTCCAGACCCTGGCGGTGCCTGGCATCGCGGACACCCAATGCGGTTTCAAGGCCTTTCGAGGCGATTGCGCGAGGCTTGTTTTCAAACGTCAAACCATCGAGCGTTTCGGCTTCGACCCGGAAATCCTCTTTATCGCGCGACGTCTGGGCTACCGTTTGACCGAGGTCCAGGTTCGGTGGATCAATTCGCCGGATTCGAAGGTCCATGTGATCCGGGATTCCACGCGAATGCTGATGGAACTCCTAACCATCCGCCGTAACGCCAACCGGGGGATGTATGACCGCTGACACGGTTGCCCGGACCTCCTCCGCCCCCGGCGGCCACCTTCGATCCAGGGATATCCTTCGCCAAGGCCGCGTGATGTTCGGCGCGTTCATGCTCAGTTTCTTCGCCAACGCCGTGTTCAACATGGTGATGAGCCGCAAACTGGGCGTCGCCGACTACGGGGTGTTGATCAGCCTTTTGTCCGTTTTCATGGTGGCGTCGGTCCCGCTTCAGACCCTGCAGGCGGTCTTGACCCGGGCCGTGGCCGAAAAGGCCGGCGAACACAAGTACCGGGTTCTTTCCTCCCTCCACGGTTTCACGTGGGTTGCCCTCGCCATTGTCGGCGCGATCATCCTGACCGTCGGTTTCGCGGCTCGAATGCCGCTGGCGCGTTTTCTCCACCTGCGCGCCCCGGACTGGATCTTCCACCTGGCGGCCATGATTCTGGGCGCGACGGCCGGCACCATCACCAAGGCGTTCTTGCAGGGGCTTCAGCAGTACAACGAGATGGGCCACCAGATCATGTTGGACACCCTGACGCGGTTGATGGCCGCCGTCACGTTGGTCTTGCTGGGAGTCGGCGTGGGAGGCGCCCTTTTTTCACAGGTGCTTTCCTCCTGGGTCGGAACAGGGTTGGGGCTCGTGTTCCTCTCCTTCTCCTTGAGGCCGTTGTTTTCCCTGCGCCCCTCCTGGAAATGGGGCAGGGAAGCCCGATTCGCGGCTCCGGTGGCTTTGGCTTTTTTCCTTTACGCCCTCCTGACTTTGAGCGACGTGGCGTTCGCGCGACACTGGTTCGCGGCCACTGAGGCCGGGTATTACTCGGCTTCCGCCACGGTGGGGCGCGTTTTCCAGCACGGGCCCTTCATGTTGACGGCCTACATGTTCCCCAAGGCCGCTTTCATGCACACGCGGGGCGAAAACGTCCGGATGCTGTTGCGGAAAACCCTGGTGCTCACCTGTTGGGTGGTCGGTCTGTCGTTGTTGCTTTGTTTCAGCCTCAAGGACGTGATCGTCCGGGTGTTGTTCGGGGGGCAATACGCCGAGGCGGCCTGGATGTTGCCTTGGTACGGTTTGGCCATGACTCCCATGGCGTTCAATTGGATCCTGGCCAACTACCTTCTCGCCACTGGAAGGTACCGTTTCCTGTACGGCATGGGCGCTTCCATCGTGGTGTATGGGATGGGGCTGGCGTTCTTTCATCGGGGCCCCTCGGACCTTTTATGCGTCCTCGCGGCCAGCGGTCTCGTGCTCTTGGCCTGGATCGCCTGGGAATTGATCAAGGAGCGGAAATGAGAATCCTCTCGGTGTTCGGGACCCGGCCCGAGGCCATCAAGATGGCCCCGGTGGTGGAGCGTTTGAAGGGCGCGCGCGGGATCACGGCGCGGGTTTGCGTGACGGCCCAGCACCGCCAAATGCTGGATCAGGTGCTCGACTTGTTCGGCATCCGGCCCCATTACGACCTCGATCTCATGAAACCGGGGCAGGACCTGACGGGCGTCACCACGGGCGTCTTGACGGGGCTTCGCGCGGTTTTGCGGGACTTTAAACCCCACCGCATCCTGGTCCAGGGCGACACCACCACGGTCCTGGCGGCCTCCTTGGCGGCGTTCTACGAGAAGGTTTCCGTGGGTCACGTGGAGGCGGGTCTCCGCACCTACAACCGCTTCGCGCCCTGGCCCGAGGAGATGAACCGTTGTCTGGCCAGCCAGATCGCCGACACGCATTTCGCCCCCACGCCTCAGGCCCGCCGTAACCTGTTGAGGGAAGGCGTCAAGCCCGAAACCATCCACGTCACCGGCAACACGGTGATCGACGCCTTGCTGGAGGTGGTGGGGAAGATGCGGACGAGCCCGAAACTCGGGCGGACGTTGGCGGCCCGATTCCCCTTCCTCGATTCGAGCCGCCGGATGATCCTGGTGACCGGACACCGGCGCGAGAATTTCGGCGATGGCTTCGAGCGCATCTGTCACGCCTTGGCGCGCTTGTCCCGGCGCGCGGATGTGCAGGT
>CAZSKE010000400.1:0-2147 GCA_964607325.1 uncultured bacterium
ACTCTTCAGACATGTTGGTTTCACGGGTTAGTTTCTTCCCGCGATTGTAATCTTCCTCTGTAATTTTAAATGCAACCGTTTTGACAAGTGGTTCCATAGTTACCTATTAAACCGTTTACTATTAAATAATATCTGTCAAAAAGTCCCGATAGTTAACACCTAATTTTATGTCCCTTCAAGTTAACAGAACCTATAAGTGCTATAATTAACTATTACTACTCGTGAGAATCTTACAGTGGTTTCAATCTCTTCTTCATAAATACCGCGAGAATAAGAAACGCGATGAGATGTATGCCCGTCTTGATCGTAATGGCGCCGGTCGTTTCTCGCAGAAGAAGTATATTAAGAGCCTGAATAAGACTGTTAAATCGGAACGTGAGAAGCGGCGGAATAAGCAGGAAGATTCCAAGAAGTGATATGATGAACTATTCCATTGTTGCTGTACTTTTACTTCTCTTTGCAACCCCTTATGTATCGGCTATTGATATCCACCAGGGGGATATTGTGTACATGGGAGAGACTGTTGATTTGTCTCTTGCCTTGGCGTGGCCTGATTATTCCATTGCATGGTGTGATTCCACAAACTACGAGTGTGATCCCCCCGATCAGGTAATCGAGATTGCTGGCTATATGCACAACTACTATATTGATCCAGCTAAGTTCCATTACGGTACATATTATCGCTGGAGCGGCGAATGGAGCAGTTCCGAGAATGCTGTTGCTTTTACGGTTGCGCATGGATCAAGGAATGACACGCCATTGCAGGTTGCAGAGAACTCAGACATTGCAGCAGCACCGGCTCGTATTATCCAAGAAGAAGGTCCGTATTCGTGGATTATCGCACGATGGGATGATCCCGCTGGATACACAAACCTGAAACGCTCTGATACCTGCTACCTATGGCTATTCTCAAATAATATCGATATTCTTGGAATAAGAATGGAACAGTCGGAACCAATCAACAATCTTACAACATACTCCTATCATTTCTCCGAAGATGAAACAAAGAATCTTACTGTAGGAAAGAGGAGTGGATACATTCAATGTGTTGGCAGGAACAACATGCAGGATATCTTCGTTGACGGTAAAACTCTGGATACCATATACGACGATTCTAAAATCCCCGATGTGCCTGTTGATTCGTGGAACCCATATAATGTAAAAGCATCGTTTGATTCTGTTTATGCAAAGATGCTGTCATACTCTACAGACGATGTACTTATCCCAATAACCGTAGATGTGAGAGATGCGAAGATACATATTACGGATATCTATACCGATGAGAGAAATGAGAAAATGTACATCTCTGGGATTACATCGTGGAAGAACCAGACGGTTCTCACCTTCATGATAGATCCGGATCAATACGCTCTAAAAAGCGACATCCGGATGCACTCTTGGACTGCAACGGCATCGGGTCCGATAGACTCAATACGTAGGTTCTCTACCACATTCAATCTTAAGAAGAACGAATTATCGATAGGAAACCATGAGATTACATCCACTGTTGAAGGCAAGAACATGGATGTCGGGTATGGGTATTACTCGTTCAAGGTATCTGATGTTTATGTGATGCCAACACCAACTCCATACATCGAGAGAAGGATCTATGAAAGTGATTGGTCTGATGTAAAGGTAAACAAAACAAATACCTATGTGCCAACTCCCACATTCACATCGAGTCCGACTCCAGTAGAAACAGATGTTATTCCATTGCAGAATGTTACCAACGAAACCTATATGGAAAATGCTTCTTACGTAATTGTAACGAACGAATCTGGTTATGAAATTAATGAAGCAATTACAAATGATTCCAAATCATTACAAAACATTACCAATGGTTCCAAACCATTACCAATCATTCCACATGCTACCAATACGATACAAACCATTCCAATTAATTACCTAACTGCCATTGCAGCAGTTTGTCTTATTTTCCTATCAAGGAGGAAACTTGCATGATACACATATTACCTGAACATATCCCTGTACTACACACCACCGGGATTATCGATGGAGAGGCTGTTGCATTCGGAATTAACCAAGATGGTGCAATCATTCATTTCATTGAAAGGGATGAGTGCGTTCTTGTTGAATGGGCCGAGATTGTTGTTTATGGAAGGGAATTGCTCAATGCAATGCCTCTT
>CAZSKE010000400.1:2157-2772 GCA_964607325.1 uncultured bacterium
TACCAGAGGATGATAAATCTGCATCTGGTGAAAGCGGCGAGATTGACAAACCCACAAGGAGTGACTGATGGAGCAGAACTGGATTATCTATTACATTGTACTCGTCTTTGTGTTGGTTGCCGGTATAGGATACTATGCACTCCCGCCACTTCTCCATAACGACAGATCAGAGGAACATTATATCGGAGTCAATGTAAGTCGGAATAATGGAACCTGCAAGATAACGTGGCTTGGTGGATGGGATTACGAATCGTTCTATACCAATGTGACAGTAAATGGAGAGAATATCGGACATCCTGCTGCATATGATGTCATATACAATGGACCGTGCCAGAATTTCACCGTAAGCGCCCGCGACAAGTCCGTACATACGGATGTCCCAATCTACATGCACATCGAGGAGATTTGATTATGGAGAAAAAAGACTGGACTTCTATTGCCATCAAGCGTGACACACATGGAAGACTGGAAACAATGAAAACCGTTAAATCTCCTGGAAAGTTGGAGAATTTCGATGATGTCATACGCAGGGGAATGAAGATGCCAGATATCGAAAGTACTGATGGGGGTGGTGGTAGTGCAGATGAATGATTCTACCTCATTCGAGAACCAGCC
>CAZSKE010000401.1:0-2761 GCA_964607325.1 uncultured bacterium
GCCTTCCGAGGGAGCGCCTCTCGAGGGAAAGACGTTCGTGTTCACCGGCGAATTGAGGAACCGCACCCGGAGCGAGGCCGAGAAACTCGTGAAGAGCCTGGGGGCCAGAGCCTCGGGAAGCGTCTCCAGCCTCACCACGTACGTGGTGGCGGGGGAATCGGCCGGCTCCAAGCTCAAGAAAGCCAGGGCGTTGGGCGTCACGATTCTCGACGAGACGGCTTTTGAGGCGATGCTGGCCGCCCTGCGAAAGGAAAACCCATGACACGATTTCTCGGGGCGGCGCTCTTGCTGTTGATCGCGGCCGGATCCATGGCCGCTCCGGCGCCGACGCCGGAAATCGCGGTGGAAGTCGCGGCGACGCCGACGGACCCCGCCGTCGTCAAGGCCGTCGCCGAGGTGAAAAAAGCCCGAGACGCCTGGGACAAGGCCCGTCTCGAGACCACGGTCTACGAGAAACGGCGGAAACGCGCCTATGACCAATGGGTTCGGGCCGACCGGGAAACGAAGCCTCGGGCCTTGGCGCGGCGCGACCGCGCCCAGAACGAGTTTGACCTTTCTGTGGAACGCCGCCGCCTCGCCTGGTACCGTTGGGAAGACGCTCGCGCCCGATTGCAAGCCGCGGAGTCGGCCGCGAGGCGAAAGACTCTCGCCCTCGATATCGAACGTGTCCGGACCCGTATTCAGGATATGGAGAGGAAATGGGGTTTATCTCCCGCGGCTTCCCCTAAACCGCAACCCTCGAAAGAGCGCTGAGAGCGGCGCGCGTCGAGTCACGCGATAATCGGCCGTTGGTTATCTCCCATCCCCGGCCGGGAGGAAACCCGGAATAACCGCCCGAGACAGGCGCTGGCCGCCCTTGTCGGACGGGTGTTTGTAACCTTATACTTATGCGCTTCGCCATGCGGCTTCCCCCGTGCAGGGAAGGCGGCCGCAATTACCCCCCAACGAGGAACCCTTGTTTCAAACCATTCTTACCAAGATTTTCGGAACCAAGAACGACCGGGAACTCAAGAAACTGATGCCCCGGGTGGCTGAAATCAACGCCTTCGAGCCGTTGATCGAGAAGCTCTCCGACACCGAATTGCGGGCCAAGACCGCCGAATTCCGGGACCGCCTCACGCATGGCGAAACCCTGGACGATCTTTTGCCCGAGGCTTTCGCGGTGGTCCGCGAGGCCTCCCGCCGCACCTTGGGTCTCCGTCCTTTCGACGTCCAACTCATCGGAGGCATGGTCCTGAATTCGGGGCGCATCGCCGAGATGAGGACCGGGGAAGGCAAGACCCTGGTGGCCACCTTGCCGGTCTACTTGAACGCCCTCACGGGTAAGGGCGCCCACGTGGTGACCGTCAACGATTACCTGGCGGAACGCGACAGCCTGGGGAAGGGCAACTTCAAGGGTATGTCCAACGTTTACGGCTTCCTGGGGATGACCACGGGGGTCATCAAGCACGGGTTGACGTATCGGCAAAGAAAGGACGCCTACGCGTGTGATATCACGTACTGCACCAACAACGAGTTGGGGTTCGACTATCTGCGGGACAACATGGCCACGCACCCCGACCACACGGTTCAGCGCGAGCTTCATTTCGCCATCGTGGACGAGGTGGACAGCATCCTCATCGACGAGGCGAGGACCCCGCTGATCATCTCGGGCCCGAGCGACGAATCCACGGACCTGTACTACAAGGTGGACCGCATCATCCCGCGGTTGAAGCGCGGCGAGCATTTCGACATCGAGGAAAAAAGCCGTTCCTCCTTCCTCACGGAGAAGGGCGTGACCGAGGTGGAGAAGCTGTTGGGGGTCACGAACCTTTACGACCACAAGAACGTGCATTTCGTGCACCACGTCCAACAGGCCCTCAAGGCCCACGCCATCTTCAAGCTCGATGTGGACTACATCGTGAAGGACGGCGAGGTCATCATCGTGGACGAGTTCACCGGGCGGCTCATGCCCGGTCGGCGGTATTCCGACGGTCTCCACCAGGCCCTGGAAGCCAAGGAGAACGTGAAAATCGAGGCGGAATCCCAGACCTACGCCACCATCACCTTCCAGAACTTCTTCCGCATGTACAAGAAGCTTTCCGGGATGACGGGCACGGCCGAGACCGAGGCCGCGGAGTTCCAGGCGATCTACAAGCTGGACGTCATGGTGGTCCCCACGCACCGGCCCATGATCCGCGATGACGGCCCCGACCAGGTTTTTCGCACCGAGCGCGAGAAATGGAACGCCATCGTGGAGGACATCGCGGACCTCCACGGGAAGAACCAGCCCGTCCTGGTGGGCACCGTTTCCATCGAGAAAAACGAGACGCTTTCCGCCCTCCTCAAGAAGCGCGGCATCAAGCACGAGGTGTTGAACGCCAAACAACACGACCGGGAAGCGGACATCATCGCCTTGGCGGGCCAACCCGGGGGCGTCACCATCGCCACCAACATGGCCGGACGCGGTACCGACATCCAACTCGGGCCCGGGGTCAAGGAAGTGGGCGGTTTGGCCGTCATGGGAACCGAACGACATGAAAGCCGCCGTATCGACAACCAGTTGCGGGGTCGATCGGGTCGACAGGGCGACCCGGGCCTTTCGCGGTTCTACGTGTCCCTCGAGGATGATCTCATGCGCATCTTCGGGTCGGATCGCCTGAAGGGCTGGATGACCAAGTTGGGGATGGAGGAAGGGGAGGTGATCGCCCACCCTTGGGTTTCCAAGGCCATCGAGCGGTCCCAGAAGCAGGTCGAATCCCAGAACTTTTCCATCCGGAAA
>CAZSKE010000402.1:0-2755 GCA_964607325.1 uncultured bacterium
CTGGTTCGCGAACGGCTTGGCGGCGGGAGGGGAGAGCGTCGCGCGGGTTCAATCGGTCGCGTTGCTCCCGGCTTGCGCCTTGTTGGCGGGGGGATGGGCCGCCGAGGCCTGGGGAAAGCGCGCGGGTGTCGTCGTCCTGGGGTGGACCCTCACGTTCCCTTTGCTGGCCCTCAACACCTGGGCTTGTCGGTCCGACGCTTTTTTGGCTTTCGCCCTTCTCGCCGGATGCTATTTTCTCGCCCGACCGGGGGATCCCCAAGAGGTCCCTTCCGTCAAAAGCCTGTTCATGGCCGGGTTGGCCTTGGGCCTGGCGATCTCCGCCAAGTACGTGGCGCTGACCGCGGCCCCGGCCGCCGCGCTTCTGCTCTTCGCGCGCCGTCATCGCGTGGGATGGAAGGGCTTGTCCGTCTTCGCGGGTGGATTCGCGATCTTGGCGGCGCCTTGGGCCGTCCGCGGGTTGTTGGAAACTGGAAACCCGGTGTATCCCTACCTGCCGGATGTTTTCGGTGGCGCGCGACTTCCCGACTGGGGCCTGTCGCGCTTGCTGTCCGAAAACAGGCTCACGCCTGTTTCCTGGCTTTCCTGGCCGCCGGCGCCCTGGCGGATGATGACGCCGGGCTACGGGATTTCGCAAAACACGGGACCGTTGGCGTTGGCCCTGTTACCGATCCTTTTCCTGAACCGCAACGTCAGGACGCGTCTCTTTTGGGCCACGGTCGTTCTGTTTCTTTTCGGCCTGGCGGCCGCGCCCGTCCTGCGCTTCCAGCTTGCCGGGTTCTTGTTGGTCTTCCTGCTCCTCGCCAGGGGCCTCGAGGGTGTTTCCCCGTCCGCGCGGAGCTTCCTGGGATGGACGACAGTGGCTTGCGCGCTGGCCGGGATGGTTTTGCTGATCTCGGTTTTAGGCTCCCGGTTCGATCCCATCGGTTATTGGGCCCTGCGGGAGGACGCTTCGGCTTACGCCCGCCGGGTGGTCCGCCACCCGACGGTGGAATTGGCGAATGTCGCGAGCGTGGCCGTGCCACGCGACGGGCGTCTTCTGCTCGTGGGGGATGGGCGCGCCTTGGGGTATCGATGCCAGGTCCTGTGGAATTCCGTCGACGACGAGCCGTTCTTGTCGCGGGCGGTTCGGGAGGAAAAAGACCCGAAGGGGATTCTCGGGCGTTTGAGGCGTTCCCGCGTGACGCATGTGGCGTTCAACCTGAGCGAAGCGAGGGAGACGGCGCCGGATTACGGACATTGGCGTCTCACGCGCGAGGAAAGGGCGCGGTTGATTCAATGGTGCCGCGCGTATCTGCAACCGCAATGGGCGTCGAAGGGGTGTTCCTTGTTCCGCGTGGGGATCGCCGAGCCGGAAAAGGCGCGCAAGGGCGCCCGGCCCCATCCCTGGGAGACGGACGCCTTCTGGGAGGACTTTTTCCCTCCGCCGGCCAACGATTGAGCCGGGGAGGGGATGGAACGGACTCCCGCTTGTGTTCACGGCAAGGGATGGAGCCCGTCTGGATACTCAAAGCCGATCGCTGACAGCTGACCGTCGCCCCCGCCTTTGATAAGATACGCTCCATGTCCCCGTCCCGCGCGACCGGTCGTCCTGTTGATCCGGCGGTTCCTTCCCAGTCGAGGGATAACGCCCCATTCCTGATCGCGGCTGTTTCGGTCCTCACGGCGATTCTCGTGGTCGCCTACTTCGCGAAAAACTTTCTCCTTCCCACCACCCTGGTTTACTACTGGCGAGCGACCGCGTTCGGGGAGTTCGACCCGAAGGTTCTTCTCGCGAACCTGGCCCAGTTCGGCGTGGCGTTGGGCGCGGCGTTGGCGGCTTGCGCCGCCTTCATGGCGACGGGGAGGCGTCTCGCGCGTTGCGCCGGTTGGACGTGGGACGCGTCCGAGGAGGGATCCGCGCTCCTGAACGGCGCTTTTTCCTTCGCGTTGGGGGCTGGGATATACGCGGCTGGGTTTCTCGCGACGGGTCTTTGCGGCCTTTGGGATTCACGGCTTCTCGCGGGATCGGTTTGGGCGGGGATGGCTTGGGCGCTTTGGGAGGTCTTTCAAGCCAGGCGTCGTCTCGGGATCCCGCGCCAGGTCTGGCCGAGGGAACGGTCCTTGAGGATCGCCATGATTCTGACCGCTCCCATCCCTCTTTTGGCTCTTTTGCATGGGGCCACCCCGGAGATTTTTTACGACTCCCGCGTGTACCACCTGGCGGTGCCCCAGGAATGGATGTTCCGGCGGGGCATGGGAGACCTGCCGGGCATGGTTTTCTCGCATTTCCCCTACGGCGGGGAACTGATTTTCTGGTCGGCTTACGTCCTGGGCGGCTCGATGGCCGCCAAGATCATGAGCTTCCTTTCCTGGATGGCGGTTTGCGCGCTCGCCGCCGGGTTCGCGGGCAGGCACTCGGGGAACAAGACCGCGTCGTTCCTGGCCTTCGCGCTTCTGGCGTCCTGCCCCCTCTTCTGCCTGACCGCCTGGACCACCCAAGTGGAGGGGCCTCTCACGCTTTATGGGTTGGCGTTTCTCGCGTGCCTGGAAAGGGCGTCGAGTCTTTCAAGCGCCTCTCCCCGATGGTGGGTGGCGACGGGTTGGGCTTTTTTCTCGGCCATGGCCGTGAAGTACAACGGGGTTCTTTTGGCGGTTTATTGGGTGCCGGTCGTTTTGTTTTCCCCGAAAGGCGTGGTGTGGCGCGCCCGATCCGTTGTTCTTTTCCTGGCCTCGGGCGCGGTGGCCTTGGGGCCTTGGCTGGTCAAGAACTGGGTTT
>CAZSKE010000403.1:0-539 GCA_964607325.1 uncultured bacterium
ATGTCGCTCCACCGCGTGGTGTAGCGCGGTGAAAGACGCGCGAAACGCGTGCGCCAGCCCTGCTCCATGCCCTCGGCGACCACACGCAGAGTGCCGGACCCGTAATCCGCGTTGACTTGATCCACCACGCGCATGAGGGGACCGCCCGCCGCCCGCGCGGGACTCCAGAACAAATCCCTCTGGATCTGGTCGGTGGGCACCAGTTCCTGGAAAAGCACGCCCACTTTCTTGTACCGGTATCCCGGGCGGTACAGGGCCTCCACGGCGCGACGCGCCGCCGCGACCAATAGCGGAGAGTGATCCGTGGGCTCCGGAAGTTCGATGGTCGCGGCGTTCCCATATTGCGGCTCGGGACGGAACCGGTCCGTTTCCAGCCACACGGTCATGACGCGAACGGCCAAACACTGGGCGCGAGCTTTTTCGGCGGCCCGGGCCGTATACGCGGCCGCGGCCTCCTGGACACCCGTCAATCCCTCGACACACTCCCCAAAACCCCGGCTGGTTCCGATCATCTTCTTGGGGGGAGGCGTGAGTTCCAG
>CAZSKE010000403.1:549-2745 GCA_964607325.1 uncultured bacterium
CATCGTAAAACGATTCGCCCTGAAGCTTTTCCGGTTCCAGCGGCAGGCAGGGGATGCCGTTCAATTCCTTGAGCAACCGTACCCCCACCACGCCCATCCGGCTTCGGATCAATGTCTCGGGCGCTCGCTTGAGATCGAGCGCGGTCGAAAAGCCGCTTTCCCGTAGAAACCGTTCGTAGGCCTCTCCCACTCCCCAAACGTCGCCCACGGCCACCTTTTCGAGCGCCTTGTCCACATAGGGCGACCCCGCGAGGTTGAGCGCGCCCGCGGCTCGAAGGGACTTCTTGGCCACCTTGTTGGCGATCTTGGCCAGGCACTTCGTCGCGGCGATACCCACGGTCACGGGGATGCCCGTCCACTTCTCAACGGTGCGCCGGATCTTCCTCCCCAGATCCGTGAGGGACACCGGGTCGCCCTCGAGGTCCAGGAAGCATTCGTCGATTGAATACACCTCCATGCGCGGGGTGAATTGGGAAAGTGTTTCGCGCACCCGGGACGCCATGTCGCCGTAAAGGGCGTAGTTCGAGGAAAAAACCGCGGCGCCGCTCTTTTTCAGCAGATCCCGCGCCTGGAAAACAGGCGCGCCCATGCCCACCCCCAAGGCCTTGGCCTCGTTGGATCGCGCCACCACGTTGCCGTCGTTGTTGGACAAGACCACAACGGGTCGCTTTTCGAGGCGCGGGTTGAAAACGCGCTCACAGGAAACGTAGAAGTTGTTGCAGTCCACCAACGCGATGGCGTTTTTGACACGCATTTTTCAATCCGCTATTTGAGTGTGTGTATCACGTGTTTCACAACTCCCCACACCTTGAAGTCGCACAGTTCGTCCACGATCACCGGGCCGTAGGCGGGATTCTCGGCCGCTAACTGAGGCTTGCCGTCCTTCCGGGTGAAGCGCTTCACCGTCAGTTCGGCGTTCACCACGGCCACCACCACCTGGCCCGCGTGGGCCTCCTCGGACCGGTCCACCACCAGCACGTCGCCCGAATGGATCCCGGCTCCTGTCATGGAATCCCCCACCACGCGAACCAGGAAAGTGGCGGCCGGATGCTTGATGAGCTGGCGGTTGAGGTCAATGCGCTTCTCGGCGTAATCCTCGGCGGGCGACGGAAACCCGGCCCGCACGGCCGGCTCGTAGGCGGGCAGAACCGGCAGGGAGCCGGGCGTCAGGGGCGACAAGTGCGTGATCCGGAGCGTTTCGGGCATGGGACGTCCGACGGAAAGTATGAATACATTTGTATACCATCCCGTGACGGGGCCGTCAAGCCCCGGGCGCCAGCCGGCTTCCCCGCTCCCCCTGAGGGCTTGTTCTCGGCGTGAGCGGGAACGATGAATTCCGGCAGGTGGCGCTAAGATCAAAGTTAAACCGGTTGTCGCGTGTCATCGTAAGAACGTCCTGTTCCTCCCCGCCTTTCTGGCTCGAAAGGACCCATGCCAGACCCTCCACAAAAAAAACTATTTTGCTGTATGTTTGTGAGGTCCCAATACCTGGAGGGCGCGCATGCGGAAGAAGTATCTGATGGCGGCGGTGTTGGCGGTGTACGTGGGGACGGCGGCGGCGGCCACGGCACCCGCGCCGGTTCGCGTCCCCGGGATCCCCTCCCCGACGGCCGCTTCCGCGCCGTCAACCTCGTGGCAACACATCTACGGCCCGGTCCCCGAGGCCGTCCTGTCCCCGGATACCAGCGTGTGTCCCGGCGCGCCGGTCATCTTGAACGCCGTCATGGTTCCACCGCCCGTGGCTTGGGTCGGCGCCGCGCCCGAGATCCGCTTTGAGATCATACGGGGCCAGGGTTGGTTTGAGCCTTTCGCCGATATCCAAAAGGATTCTCCAGGATTCTGGAAAAGGCTGTTCAAGCGTCTTCGCGGCGGTTACCACGACCGTTTTTTCACGGCCGCCGCCGACGAGCGCACCGGGTCCATCGGGGTGGTTTTTTATCCTTTGGGAGAGGCGGGAGAGACGATCCGGCTTCGCGCGCGTTGCGCCGACAAGAACATCGACCTGGGGACCGTGGAATACGTTTTTAACGTCGGCAAAAACCGCGCGTCCGAAATCAAACGGTTGGCCGCCAAGGGGCTCAAGCAGGAACAATCGCTCGACAACATCAATTTTCGGTGGCACGAATCCGTCGTCGTGACTTCACCCAGCGACAACATGCTCGCCAGGGGCAAGGTCATGAATGTCGAGAGGATCTT
>CAZSKE010000404.1:0-1889 GCA_964607325.1 uncultured bacterium
TGATCTGTAGTTCAAAAAGGGGGCGGGCGGTTAACGGCTGGTTTTCGCTTTATTCTCAGGGGTTCCCGCCTCCGTCATCGGGGTTCTGAGGCCCGCTATGCCACGTTATTTATGGTATTTTCTTCATGCGCGGAGTTCTTGGAGCCTCCTTGATTTATGGAATAAACCGGTCCAATACCCCCACTAGTAGATGAGGAGGGGGACGGGGCCCGGGGAGCGACGGTTGGACGACCAAACCCTGGTGCAGGGCCTTCTTCGCGGCGACGCGGAGGCCCAGGCATTCCTCGACCAAACTTATCGTCCGCGGTTGTACCGGGCTTGTTGCCACCTGCTCGGCTACCAGGACCCAGAAGCGGAAGACGTGGTTCAGGATGTCTTCCTGGCCGCCTACCGGCAGGTCCAGGGCTTCGAGTTCAGGTCCTCCTTCTACCACTGGATCTACCGCATCTGCATGTACCAGTGCTACGAGGTCATCCGGAAGCGGAAGCGACAAGTCGTGGTGGCCGACGCCGATCTGGAGTTGATGGCCCAGGGGGGCGCCCGTGAGAAGGCGGCGCGGGAGGACGAGGAGAAGCACCGGGAAGAGATCCTGGCGGTCGTGCGGCGGGAACGGGACGCGATGGGGGAGCCGTGTCGGAGCTTGCTCCAGATGCGGGACGTCGAAGGAAAAAGCTACGCCGATTGCGCGGACGCGCTCAAGGTCCCCATCGGAACGGTGATGTCGAGGTTGGCGCGTTGCAAGGACCATTTGAAGAAACGCCTGGAGAAGCGGGACGGATTGAAGCCATGAGCGACCTGATCGAGAAATACTTCCGGGAGGACCTTACCGAGGCCGAGGACAAGGCCCTGGGCGAGCTCTTGTCCTCCTCGGACGACGCGGCGCAACGCTTCGGCGCCATGGCCGAGGCGAAGTACGCCTCCTACGGCTTGCCCGAACCCGGGATTTCCGACGCCGTCACGCCCGACACTTCATTCTTGAAACCCTGGATGATACCCGCGGCGGCCCTGTTGATCGCCGGTGGCGCGACCTGGTGGATGACGCGCGGCGCGCCTTGCCCTTCCGAGGTTTCCGCGCCCGCGGTCGTCGCCCCGGTACCGGAAGAACCCGCGCAGGCCGCCCCCAAGAGCGACGTCCCGAGGAAGGTGACGAAACCAAGCCTGCCGTCGCCCAAGGCGCCCACCGCGGAGGTCGTTTCCGAGCCTCCGCCGGCGCTTTCGGCGATCGAGCCTCCTCCCGAGACGGCGGCCAACCGTGAGAGCTATCCCAAGACCCGCGTGGTGGTCAACCGCTCGACCTCGGGGATCGTCACCGTCCGTGTGATCGGGCCGGACGGGACCGTGGTGCGCAAGATGTACGAGGGACTGCTCCAGGCCGGGCGCTGGTCGTTCGATTGGGACGGCCGGTTGGACGACGGCCGGGGCGTATCGCCGGGCCGGTATCGCATCGAGGTCGTCTCGGGGGGCTCGGTTCAGAGCCGGGAGGTATTGATCCGATGAGGAAACCCGTTTCCGGCATCCTGTGGGCGGCCCTTGGGGCCGTCTTGTTCTTGTTTTCCTCGGCCTTTTCGGCATCCGCCGCCATTTGCACCCCCACCGGCGACGTCATCATCTGCGGCATCGCTGACGACTACATGACGATGTACATCAACGGTGTCCAGGTTGGGGCGACCGACGCGTTCCGATTCGTCCACATGTACTGCCCCATCGAAGGTCCGGTCTGGGGGGTCTGCCCCAACGCGGTCTGCGTCACGGCGAGCGCCACGAGCCTGAACCTGACCGACACGGGCAATGTCGTCGCCGCGAGGGTGCAGAACGTAGATGGCCAAGAGGCTTTCGGCAGTTGGACGGTCGAAGTGGACTGTGGGGGTGGTTTTCACAGTTACATGTCC
>CAZSKE010000404.1:1899-2727 GCA_964607325.1 uncultured bacterium
GGCTTGATGTCACGGTGGATGAACCCGTGCTCATGGGCATACTGGAGACCGGCGCCGCTCCCAGCTGTGCCCCCGCCGCGCCGGCCGGATGGGAAACAAGGGCTTTCGACGCCTCGGCGTGGGCCAACGCCGCGATCGTGACGCAGACCCTCTGGACCAAACGTCTTTTCAGCCCAGTGACCGGCGCGGGTGTCCCGGTTGTTTCCGACACGTCCTCCGCCAACCACGTAAACCAGTGTGAAAACCTGTATTTCCGCGACACCTTTGATCTTGTCCCGATCCCCACCCCGCCCGCTACGAGCGTTACCCTCACCAAGAGCATCCTGGTGGGCGGGACGCTTCAGGATTCCTACGACGTGACCCAGGCCATTCCCCCCAACGTTGTTCGACCGGTGACCGTGGTGTTGCAGACATGCAATTCGGGCCGGGCGGTGTCCGCCTCGGTCACGTTGCTGGACGACGACGCCACCTTCTTCGCGGACGAGCGGTTCCGGAGTTCCATCTCCGGCGTGAGCAAGGGTCTCGGGATTTTCGACGCCCAGGGTTGGTCCTACGAGTGGGACCAGGCCGTGACCCTGCTGAACCGCAACGGCTTTCCGGGGGCCCAGTGGAACGGCAGTACCTGGGTGCCCTATTGTTTCGCGGTCACCGTGACTGGATTCGACAACACCTACAACGGGGACAACTGCGAGGTGAGGACGAACCAGTTCCGGATCGAGGGCGGAGTCTCCGCCACCTCGAACAGCGTCACGGTCAACATGGCCTGCCCCCCCACGCCGACTTTCACTCAGACCCCCACCCCGACCCCCTCGCCGACGGGAACCCTTC
>CAZSKE010000405.1:0-2723 GCA_964607325.1 uncultured bacterium
ACTGATCGAGGGGCTCGGTGGTGGGCTCGGCGACGATGAAGCCGTTGAGGACCGTCTGGCCCTCGAACCGGATGATATTGGGGGCTTCGACATACACAATCCCGTTGAGCACAACCTTGTTGCTGAAGACTGGGTTGGTGCCGGCCTTGATGCGGATTTTCTTATAACCGTAAGGAATGGAGCCGCCGTTAAGGTATCCACGGCGGGCGTTTTCCTTCATTCCTCGGATGGTGTCTTGGGATAGGTTGGCGGAATAGAATTCGTCCATAACCTCGACGATTCCTTCCAACATCTTGCCGGAAGGGGAATCGTCTATTTGTTCGTTGATGGAAACGACCTCGACGCCTTGTTTCCTCAATAGGCTCTTGTAGATGATGGAATCTTCCCGGTTACGGGCGAAGCGGGAAAATTTCCAAACCAAGATGACGTTGAAAGGTTTGCTCTTGAGTTTGGCCGTCGCAATCATTTCTTGGAACTGGGGGCGGTTGGCGGTCCGGGCGCTCTTGGCTTCGTCCACGTATTCCTTATGGATTTCCCAACCGCGCTTGATGGCGTATTCCTTCAAGGCGGAAAGCTGGGCCGGGATGGATAAATCCTTCTCGGCCTGCTTTTCGGAACTAACCCTGGCGTAAAGGGCGGCTTTCATTTCTTCCCCCGTTCGGTCGGCTTTTTCTTCCTGGTGGTGCTGTATGTCCCCAGGATGCGACAGACTAAATCGGGGTTATGGGTGAATAAGGCATCCCCAAAACCCCAAGGCTTTTCCGGCTCCCATTCGATGAGGATGATTTCTTCCCAGGGAAGGGGCTTTCTGCCTACCTCGATTTCCTCATTCCTCAATAACAACTTGTAGCGGCCCTGATACCAAGAAATGAATTCATCCAGGGCAGGGCCTTGGATGGTTTTATCCCGCTTGCGGAAATCCCCATCCTCGATGCGGCCTTCGTCATGGAGGGCCAAAACGAGGTTGAAGGAAAGGGGGAAAGCCTTTGCGCCCATTCCTTCCAAGATTTTCTTGATGGCGCTTCCCGCAACCCAGGGAGCCGCCCACGGTATGGGGCCGGATTTGTTAGGGGCCATTTGTCCCAAGGTGATTCGTTTGGGGGTGCCCATTTCTTCCGAAGAACCATAAAACCCGCGTTGCTTAGGATTCAAATCAATCAAGGCAGGGCGAAGGTTTGTTTGGAAGGGAATGGGTTTGCGGCCTTCCTCAAGGATGCTTTTCCTAATCGAAGGCTCAAGGGCCTGCACGATGTGATAAACCGCCCTTTGGCTCAAGATGGTGTTGAGTTTGGTTTCTATCTCAATCAGGAGATTTTCGGTGTCCTTCTTATCCACGGTCTTGATGCGGAATAGGTATTCCGAAACCAGGACGAAATAAGCGGCTAATCCTTCGGGCATCCCGGCCCGGTCCAGGTCCTTGAGCGCGGAACGCAGGTGTTCGGCATTCGGTCGAAGCGGGATATTCGGTTCGTTCATTTCTTTCCGCCAGGTGGAAATCAAACCGACCATTTTTCCTAGGGTGGTTGTGTTCAAAGGGTATTTCCTTTCGCGTATGGCGGACAGGGTGAATGTTTTGACGTTTTCCAGCCTAGAACGGTTTCCTCTTCACCCGTAATGCTTTGGAAGGGGGTGAATCATCGGCCCCAAATGAGACAACCCGCCCTATTTGCTCCCGGCCCTATCCCCGATGATTGCCCACGTTGGAAGAAGAAATCGAGGGCGGGCATCATGCGCGGGGCCAATCCAAAACCGATGGAGGAGACGTACGAGCAAGCCCTCGAAAGCGGCCTCCTTATTCTCGCCAAGATTATGGCACGGGACATTTTAGAGAAAAGGGCGAAGGGTATCCCCTTATATCCGGGCGAAGACCAAGAAACAGACGAACCGACCGAGGACGGGCAATCCTAGCCCGTCCTTTTTCTTCTTATTCCTAGGTTTCTAGGAATCCAGGTGCGGAAGCAGGGCCAAAACAACGAAAGCGGGTTTCCCAACGTTACGTTGGGATTTTAGATACGCGCAAAAATGGAACCGATAGCCTCCCAAGGGGGAATTCCTGGGGACCAAGGAATAAAAAAAACGGAACCGGATTTCTTTCCGTGTTTTTTATGCGGGGAATTGCTGGAAATAAAAATGAGTAAGAGGGATAAGCCCTATTTCATATGTGATTCTTGCGGCGTACAGGCTTTTATAAGGCGGAAAAAAGGGATTCAGCTTCTAAAAGATTTAATTTTTGAAAATAATTTCGAAGCCCCGGAAATAAAAAATACGCCTAATAAAATCCTGAATGGGGTTATTCAGCTTGAGAAATTAAGGGCAAAACTAAAGGAAATTGAGGATAAGGAATGGATATTTACGGATAAAAAACAGGAAGAAATAAAAAAAATAATCCTGAAAGAAATCCGGAAAATCGAAAAGAAAATCCGAGAAAAATAAAAAATCAGGATTTTATCTTTTTTTCCACAAGCTGGACCAGCTTTGAGGCGGGAACTTCAAGCGCCTTGGCTAAAACCAGGATGCTGGAAAGTGAGGGTTGCCGCTTCCCGCGTTCCATGAGGGAAATAAACGTCCTATCCAGGTCGGCTATTTCGGCAAGCTTTTCTTGGGAAACGCCTTTTTCCTTTCGGATTTCGGCTAAGACTTCCCCAAACGCCTTTTCTGGATTCAATGGAATTGACATGCCCCCCTCAAACTGGTCCAGCTGAAGAGTTACAATACCCCTTCAG
>CAZSKE010000406.1:0-2721 GCA_964607325.1 uncultured bacterium
GGCGTGTGGGGTTTGGCGGCGGCCGGGTTGGGCGTGGCCCTTTTCCTCAGCCTTTTCTCCGATTGGAACGTGGCGTTGCGCATCGCCCAAAAACCCGCGCTGGAATCTTCGGGGGAACCCGAGGACGCCGTCGCGGAAACCGCCTCGGACGAGGATCGCGTTGTGGATTTCGCGTTGGAAGCGGAGCCGGAAAAACGGGCGGCCGCGCCTCCCCCGGTCGTCCGGCAAGCCGCGGCGCCGCGGACGGACACACGTCGTTCCGTGAGCCCGAATGTGCGAGGGGTGTCTTTGGGCAACGCCAAGGCTCCCGCCCTCGCCCCCAGGATCGTCGCCAAGGCGCAAGCGCCTTCCGCGTCGGCGAACCAGGCGCTTAAATCCGAGAGCGCGGAGGCAAAGGCTCCCGCGCCCACCGTGGCGGATCGCACATCGGCCACCTTGGAGAAAGCCCTTCACGCCCCGGAAATCGCCGGGGATCCTTTGGCGGTTTCGGAATCGTTCGAGGCGGATGGAAACACCGGCCCGTCGGACGGATCGAAATCATCGCCCGCGGGCGGCGCGGCGTCGGCCCCTGAGGAGGAAAGCGCCTCCCGGCATTGGAGTGGAGCCGACGGGCCTTATGGGCAGGAACACACCGAGGTCGTGAACGACCCCATTTCCTTGATGGCGTATTGGCAGCTTCTGATGCCGGGGGATCCCATGCCTCCGGTGGATTTCAAGAAGGAGTCGGTGGCGGTTCTTTTCCTGGGTTCGAGGCCCACCGCGGGTTATTCCATCCAGGTGGAGGGCGTCCAAGAGGGGGACCGGGCCGTGACGATCGTTTGGAGGGAACAAACTCCACCGCCGGACGGGGTCTCCGCGCAGGTTCTGACAAGGCCCTGGACCCTCCAGGTCATTCCCCGGACCACCAAGTCCGTTTTTTTCCTTAAAAAACCCTGAGCGCCAGTGGAAGGCGATGTCGGCCGGTGGGCGACCGAACGTCGCCATTCCGAGGGTCGAAGACCCGAGGGACCCGCTCCGCGCTGAAACACGGAGGTTCCCCTCCCGGCTTCATTTCGCCACGCCAGGGTCGGCCGTTCGGAATGACGTCCCGCGACGGCGACGAGCCGCTGTCGGTTTTCGCTGGCTGATCATCTCGTTATCGAGGTTCGCATGAAAATCGGAATCGTCGGGATGCCGAACGTCGGCAAGTCCACTTTCTTCAACGCCATCACCAAATCCAAGGCGCCGGCCGAGAACTACCCCTTCTGCACGATCGACCCCAATGTAGGCGTGGTGCCCGTTCCGGATCACCGGATCGACCGCTTGGCCGAAATCGAGAAATCCGGTCGAAAGGTGCCCGCCGTCGTCGAGTTCGTGGATATCGCGGGGTTGGTGAAAGGCGCCAGCCGGGGGGAGGGGCTTGGCAACAAGTTCCTGGCGCACATCCGGGAAGTGGACGCCATCGCCATGGTGGTGCGTTGTTTCGAGGACGGCAACGTCACGCACGTGGACGGATCCGTGAATCCGGCGCGCGACATCGACACCATCCTGACCGAACTGTGCTTGGCCGACCTGGAGACCGTCGACAAGGGTCTTCAACGCGTGGACAAGGCGCGCAAGTCCGGGGACAAGGAAGCCGCGGCGTGTCACGCCCTCTACGAGGAGATCAAGAACGCGTTGGCTTCCGGAAAACCCGCCCAGGAGGTTTTCGCCCATGAGGACCAGGAGCGCCGTGTCAAGGAACTGAACCTGTTGACGCGCAAGCCGTTCCTCTATATCGGCAACGTGGGGGAGAAGGATCTCGCCGACGTCACGAGCAACCCGCATTACCGCGCGCTCCAGGACGCCACGGGGGACAAGCGGGCCGCCTGCCTGCCCGTTTCGGCCAAGATCGAGAGCGAGGTGGCCGAGTTGTCCGACGAGGACGCCGTCCAGTTCCTGGCCGATCTCGGGGTGAAGGAACGGGGACTGCACGCCATCATCCGAAAGGCCTACGAGATCCTGGGCTTGATCTCCTTTTTCACCGCCGGCCCCATGGAATCCAAGGCCTGGACCATCCGGCGCGGGACCCTGGCGCCCGCGGCCGCGGGGGTGATCCACACCGATTTCGAGCGCGGGTTCATCAAGGCCGAGGTGGTTTCCTACGAGGACTATGATCAACTCGCTTCCATGGCCAAGATCCGCGAAACGGGTAAGCTTCGCACCGAGGGCCGGGAATACGTCATGCGGGACGGCGACGTGGTCCACTTCAAGTTCAACGTGACCTGAAAAGGCGGGATGAAAAAGGCCGTGGGCTCCCATGGGCCCGCGGCCATTTTTTTGCGCCCTCGTTTTCCAGCGTTATTTCCGCCGGAGCGGGGAGCCGATTCAGGGAAAGGGAGGGGAAGTGACGGGTATCCCCAGTCTTCCGGAAGCCTCTTGGCGGCGCTTGCCGCGTTGGCGCGGATTCAACCTGTTGAACCGGTATTCGGTGGATGGGAGCGACCGGCCTTTCGAGGAGGGGGACTTCCGTCTGATCCACGAACTGGGTTTCAATTTCGCCCGCCTTCCCCTGGATTACCGGACGTGGGACCGAGACGGGAACCGGGGCGAGCCTCGCCGGGCGGTCCTGGAGAACCTGGACCAGGCCGTGGGTTGGGGAAGGCGTTGGGGCGTGCACGTCTGCCTGAACTTCCACCGGGCGCCCGGCTACTGCGTCAATCCCCCTGCCGAACCGGAGTCGCTTTGGGAATCGGGGGAGGC
>CAZSKE010000407.1:0-2471 GCA_964607325.1 uncultured bacterium
GCCATCCCCCATCCCCTCTCCCCCAAGGGGAGAGGGGAACAAAAAAACCGCCCGGTCGGTTAGGACACAACCAGATCGGAATTCCTTTTTTGGATCATTTCACGACGACGGGAAGGACCGTGTCGGCCTTGGCCAATTGGGCCTCGAGGATCACCTTCTTGCCGGCCCCTTTCACCGTCACTTCGTAATCGCCCAGGAAACCCCTCGTTTTGTAGGTGCCCGACGCGTCGGTGGTCCCTTCCGCGTTGGTCCACCAGTCGCGGAGCACGAGTTCCTCGTAGACCTTGCCCGCGGGCTTCATGGTCCAGTCCTGGGTGAAGAGGGGCGCCTTGTGGGAGTAATGGGCGCCGTCCCAGAAGCCCCACATGAGGAAGCTGTTGGTGGCGGGATGGCTGAAGACCGCCGTCAGGAAATCCCTGAAGAACCGGGCGTCCAGTTCCGCGTCCTTGACCTGGGTGTCGTATTCGGTGATCGCGATGGGGATTCCATAGGCCCCGAACCGATCCAACACCTGAAGAAGGGACGGGATGGACCAGGGGGAGGTGCCCACGTGGCCCTGGAGGCCGAATCCGCCCAGGGGCGCCTTCTGTTCCAGGAGGAATTTGACGAACGTCTCGTCCCCCTGCAAGTGCCCCACCGAATCGGGGGTGGGATAGTCGTTCAGGAACAACAACGCCGTGGGGTCGGCCTCACGGGCCTTCTTGAACCAGGTGACCAACGCGTCTTGGCCCAGGATGTCCGTCAGGACGTGCTCCGGAACCGGCTCGTTGACCACGTCCCACTCGACCAGGTGTCCCCTCATTTTCCCGCCCACGTCCGCGATGCGCTTCTCGATCGCCTCTGCCAGGGCCTTGGGGTCGCCCTTGAGTTGCTGGACGTCGGACGGCATGTACTTCCAACCCCCCCAGACCATGTTGTGGCCGCGGATGGTGATGCCGCGCTCGGACAGCCATTTCAGGGAATCCATCACGTTCTGCCGGTTCCAGCCGTTGCTGTTGGAGGCTCCCGATTCCCAGAAGCCCCACTTCAGGTCGTTCTCGAAGACCACGCGGGTGAACAGCCTTTCGATCTCGCTACGGTAACGCTCCCCGTCCGCTTCCTTGGAAACCAATTTCTCGGCCACCACGGCGGACCCGAAACCGAAGGCGTGGCGCTTCATGCGCACGACAATCTTCGCGCCCTCGACGGGCGTGCCATCCTTGCGTTTCACCGTCACCGTGAGGTCGCCTTTGCGGTTCTTCTCGATGCCCTCGCGGGCGGCCTTCCGCCACGGCGCGTCCTCCTCCATCCCCCCGTATTCCACCTTCGTCTGGGGGAGGTCGGAGACCTTCAGTTTTTTCCCGTAGCTGGTCAGCTTCAGGTCGGCCAACTCGTAGGCCTGGGGGCCGAAGCCCATGCGGAAGGAGATGTGAGACTTACCGGCCGGGAGGGTTTCCACGGCCGCGAAAGGAAGGGTGAACTTCTTCCATTGGGGTCCGACCGTGAAGCCGTACTCGATGGCCTTGGTCCAGGGCTCGCCGAAGCGCTCGAAAACGAACTCGCTCTGGGCCTCGCCGCTTTCCCCTTTCCCCTGGACGGCGCGCATCCAGAACTCAGCCAGGATCACGTCGCCCAACTTGGTTTCCACCGGGATGGCCGCGTCCACTTGCGGCTCCCATTTCATGCTGGTTTCCTTCAGGGTGGTGAGGCGCAGGGCTTCCGTAAAGGGCTGTCCCTCGACCGGAACCTTCGCGCTCGTCCCTTTCCCATCCAGGTCGCCCACGAGAAGCAGGTCGATGCCCGGCTTGGAAAACAGGGCTTGCCCGCCCGGCGGCGCCGCCTGGGCCGACGCCTGGTTCGGAGCCAACAGGGCCGCGCAGGCGAGGAGGAGGATGAATCCCGCGTGAAGGACGCACGAACGTTTCGTCATGGCATTTCCGCCTTTTCGGGTGATGGAGCCGGCGCCCCGGCATGCCCGGGGCAGGCCGATATTGTACCCAAACCCCGTGAACATTGGACGCGAAAGGCGCGCGTCCAGTTCCGCCGGATCGCCCTTGGGGTCAGCCGGGAATACCCCATCGCGGGGCACAGCCACTGGGGGATGAAACGCGCGACGCCTTTTTCAAGGATTCGGCAACAAGCTTCATCCGGCCCCTGGTTCCCGATATCATGCCCGGGTTAAAAGCCTTCCCCAAAGCCTGCTTTGACTCGAAGGGCAACACACTTCCAAGGCGGTCCTGTGAAACCCCGAAAAAACGATCCGGAAGTCGGCCTCGATCGCGTCGCCGTCCGCGACCCGTTCTGGTCCCCCCGCCAGCGCCTGGTGCGCGAGGTGGCGCTTCCCTACCAATGGCGGGCGCTGAACGACCAGGTGCCGGGCGCCGAAAAAAGCCGGGCCATCGCCAATTTCAAGATCGCGGCGGGCCTGCGACGGGGAAAGTTCCACGGTTACGTCTTCCAGGATTCCGACGTGGCCAAGTGGCTGGAGGCGG
>CAZSKE010000407.1:2481-2718 GCA_964607325.1 uncultured bacterium
CCGCCTACTGCCTGAGCCTTCACCCCGACCCTCGGCTGGAAAAGACCGCCGACGAAACCATCGCCCTGCTCGAAAAGGCCCAGCGCCCCGACGGCTACCTGGACACATACTTCCAGGTCAAGGAACCACGCAAGCGCTGGACCAACTTGCGCGAGGCCCACGAGCTTTACTGCGCGGGCCACTTGATCGAGGCGGCCGTGGCTTACCACGCCGCGACAGGCAAGACTCGGCTCCTGA
>CAZSKE010000408.1:0-2685 GCA_964607325.1 uncultured bacterium
ATAGAAGGCCCGCATGCTGGAGACGCCAGTGCGCCAGGCCTCCGGCGCGCGGAACCACAACTGGTTGTTGACCCAAATGGTGTTGTAAAGACTCTGGCCGATGTTCGACGCTTGGGTGACCAATCCTTGAAAGATCATTCCGGCGGCGACGCCCCAGGCGGTGCCCACCCAAGCTTCCTGGGTCTGGGCGTTCGACGTGTCGATGGCCCCCGCGGCGGTCATGCAATTGACGATCCCGTGGGTGCCGCTGTCAAAGCGGGAGAAATTGTTGTCGTAGATTTTCTGCAAGGCGCTTTGCGCGTTGGCGTCCGACACGATGCCGCCCAATCCGCAGGCCTTCGAATACCACTGTCCGCATAGCTGGTCGCTCATGATGCGATCGGTGGCCCCGCTCCCCGTGTCAATCCGGTAGTAGGAGCCGTTCCACAATTTCGTGTTGTAGCTGGCCTGGGCCGTGGTGAACCAGGACTGGTACTGGGTGGCCATGGCGTTGTTGCCGAGGGCCGTGGCGATTCCGGCCGCCGCTTGGCAGGCCGCCAGGTACAACCCGCCGCAGTAGGCCGTGTTGCCCGTCAAGTCCATGTCGTCGTAGGTCTGATCCACGCCGCTCGAGTTCGGCAGGCCGTCCCCGTCGGAATCCTGATCGTGCACTTTCTGCATGGCCACCGTGACGGGCCGCCAGCAATAATTGAGGAACGCCGTGTCGGTGCCGCCCGTCGTCTTCCAGTCCCGGTAAACCATCAAGACCAGCTTCGAATTCAGGTCCTTCCAGTTGGGGACGTCGCGCCAGATGTAGGCGTTGTAGCGTTCGAAGACGTTGGTGAGACCCCCGATGTCATGGGCCGTCGTGTTGGTGGTGGTGAGAGGAAGACTGTAGATGGGGATGCCGTCGGCTTGGCTTCCGCCGTACATGATCTGGGGCTTGTCCGACCGGTTGTTGTAAACGGTTTCGGCGAATTGTTTCACGGCCTGCTTGTCGATGTCGGGCCAGTTCATGAGAAGCGCCCAGGAGCCGTAAAACCGGACGTCGGACGTTCCGTAAAAGGAGTAGATATAGCTTTCCAGGTGGCTGAACCAGTACTCATTGGGGTCGTTGTACGCCCTTCCGGACGCGGACCCCGCCACCCAGATGGTCCCACCCGTGAAGTAGATGTACATCTCGTTGAACAAGGCGCTTTTGAGCCAGTTGGGGTAGGACGCGTTATTGAGGACGCCGCTCTGCCAATTGTCGACCTGGGTTTCCCAACTCCCTCGGTTGGTCAGCGCCTCCTCGGCCAAGGTCCAGGAATGGGTGCCGGTGTGGTTGGTGCCGTTCGGGAGGTGGGCGGTGTACTTGCGCCACCACAAGTCGGAATCGCCCGGTGTCTGCGCGATCGGGATGTCCCAGGACAGAACGATGGGCACACGGATCGTGACGCCCGCCGCCAGGGTGCCCTTGAAAGCCACCGCGCCGATCGTGTGGGAACCCACGGTGTTGTTGAGTAATCCGTCGGCGTTGAAATCCGTCTCCAGGGTGCCGACCGAGGAGGCGGAAGCGTAGGTCACCGATACGCCGCTGGAGTTGTCGGACCCCAGGGAGAACTCGCCCTGGTTCGACGCGGTCACATTGCCGGTTCCCGAGCGTTTCAAGACCAACCCCACGTGGTTACCGGTCTGAGTGGCGGCCGCGGAGCTTCCCGAAAAATTGTTCTGCCAGGTCAGCATGATCGCGACATCCTGGGTCGTGGTGGTGGTGTTTCGCAATTCCCACTCGTAAACCCCGACCGGGTAACTCACGCGCTGATAATCCCCCGGGATGATCGGCGAGAATTGGGTGACCGTGGCCTTCACCGGAAAGCGGGTTCCCGTGTAGTCCACCCACGCCTTGGGGAAAAGAGAATAATAAGTAGCCTGGCTCGCGCCCATGGTCGAGGCGTCCAATTTGGTCGTGGTGACCGATCCGGACGCCGGTTTGGCGTAGTAATAGAACCGAGCGGTGGAATCCGTGGTGAAGGCGCTCCCGCTGTCGTCGCCCGCGCCGATGTTCAACCGGGTCTTGTAGAACTGTCCGTCGAAGCGCCACGTGATGGTGCCCGCCCCGAATCCTCCGATGGGAGCGCCATCGAGGTATCCCCCGGCGTTGACGGCGCGGCTCCACGCCGCTGACGGAATGGTGGCCGTACCCCCGTAACCCGCCGCGAGGAAGCCCAGCAAAACTGCCGCTGAAATTGTTTTAAGCCGGAAACGAAGCATCGGAGCCTTTGCTTTAGGAAACCAGATAAGCCCAAGTATATCCTTGTCTTTCGGAAATAAGGCCGTGACAGGTTTAAAATTCCTACATAGAAAAGTGCGTTTTTATAACGGGTAGTGTCACGTTTAAATCGTGACCACCTTCAATTCAACGAAGAACCAAAACTTTCAAAACAACCGGATCGCTCCCACCGGCGCTGACACGAATCAGATACAAGCCGTTCGCCACAAGCGCCCCCTGTTTATCTTTTAAATTCCACACCGCGGTTTTAGGTCCGTTGACACTCGACGTTTCCGAGTAAACCCTTCGACTCGCGGTCGTCAACACCGTCCAGCTCACGTCCTGCGGGCAAGCGGTCAAAAGATCGAACCGGATCATTTCCTGTTCCCCATGGATCGGGTTGGGATAGGCCGCGGAGACGCGGATCTGTCCGCAAGGCAAGTCGATGGGGGTCG
>CAZSKE010000409.1:0-2060 GCA_964607325.1 uncultured bacterium
CACGCCGACGGCCACGCCGGTGCACCCTTACGTCATGGATATCGGCAACCAAGGGACAGGGGACGGGTCTTACGACAATCCGGAAGGCCTCGCGCAGGACGGGTCCGGTAACCTCTACGTCGCCGACACCGACAACAACCGCGTCCAGCAGGTCACCACGTCGGGGGTCTTCCAGAAGAAATGGACCACGTGGGTCGACGAGTCCGAAGCGAACCAAAGTTTCAGCAGTCCCTACGCGGTGGCCGTGAACTCCGGATTGGGTTGCCTGTACGTGGCCGACACGGGCAACCAGCGGGTCGTGCAGTTCTGGACCACCGGCGGGTACATGAGGACGTGGGGGAGCGCGGGGTCCTTGAACGGCCAGTTCAGCGGCCTGACGGGGATCGCGGTGGATTCCTCGGGCTTCGTCTACACCGTCGAGACCGGGAACCACCGGATCCAGAAGTTTCAAGCCGATGGAACCTTCTATGACACTTGGGGAACCCAGGGAAGCAGTAACGTCCAGTTCCAGGGCCCCAGCGACGTGGCCGTGAACACCCTGGGCCAGCTTTTTGTGGCGGACACCGGCAACGACCGCGTCGTGCGGTACGACACCAACGGGAACTACCAGACGCAATGGGGAACCGGCGGTTCCGGGAATTCAGAGTTCGGCACCATCACCGGGTTGACGGTGGGAGGCCCTAACGGGTACGTCTACGTGACCGACGGGCAAGGGTCCAATGTCCAGGAGTTCACCACCGACGGCGTGTTCGTGAGGAAATGGGGGACCTACGGGTTCAGCACGGGGCAGTTGTTCTTTCCGACGGGCATCGCGGTCGACGGCGCCGGGTACGTTTACATCACGGACTCTTTCGTAAAGAAATTCGCGCCCTGATGCGGGGAGGCGACGAGGCAACCGCTCACGCCGACAAAGCCAAAAGCGGATTCCTCTCGTCGCTCGGAACGGAGTCTTGATCAGACGACCGATTCTCGCCCGGCGGTTTAATAAAGGACCCTGACCATGAAGAACCGTTGGATGTGGCATATCCCCGGCGCGACCGCGCTCGTCCTGCTTGCGATCCTGCCCCTCGCCTGCAAGAAATCCTCCTCGCCTGCCCCGCCCCAACCCGGCCCTTCCGCGCCCGCGAACACCAGCACCTGGACCCCCTCCTTCACCGTCACCACGACATCCTCCGAAACGGCCACCTTCACCCCCACCCTCACCCCGACCTCCTCCTTCACCGCCACGATGACCTCCACCGATACGGCCACCTCGACGTTCACCCCCACCCCCACCCTCACCCCGACTGTCACGTGTACCCCGACGAACACCGGCACTCCGACGGCCTCGCTTACCGAGACGAAAGTCTGCTCGTCACCGTACCTTTTTGGGAGGACCACGGAAGGGAACAGCTACGGATTCGGGCGGTTCATGGCGACGGCCTTCGATCTGGCGGACACGGCCACCGTGATGGCCGTCTGGGCCAAGTTCTCCGATGTGGGCTCCTGCCGGGCGGGGATCTATTCGGACGGGGGAAGCGGACCTGGCACCTTGATCGTCGCGTCGGTGGTGAGCACGGCCGTCCCGGGATGGAACCGGCTGGAGGTGCCTGACACGGAACTACCGCCCGGGCGATACTACCTGGCGGCCATGGGCATTGGCACGGGACTTTTTATGCAGATCGGAGTGACGGGCACCATCTACTGGAACGTCCTGTTCGGGATTTCGGAATGGCCATCGCCCTACACGGGGGCTGAGGGTACCTACGCGTCCGAGCAGATATGCGCCTGGGCCGAATACTGCCTGCCTTTCGGCGCCACGTACACGTCTACCCTCACGAATACGCCGACGGAAACCGCCACCTTCACCCAAACCTCCACGCCCTCCTTCACGCCCACCATCACCCACACCCCGACGAACAGCCTCACGTTCACGCACAGCTTCACCCAAACCTTCACGCCCTCCTTCACGGCGACCTTCACCCCGACTCACACCTTCACCCACACGTCCACGTTCACGAACACCCACACCCGGACCATGACCCTCACCTTCACCCCCACTTTCACCCCCACGCAGACCT
>CAZSKE010000409.1:2070-2678 GCA_964607325.1 uncultured bacterium
GCCACGAACACGTTCGGCTGTTTGCCACGCCTGACAAGCGGCAATACCGTGGTTCAGTCCGGCTCGACGACGGGCGCCTACACCAACGCCTGGTGGGCCCGAACCATCACGACGGAGGCCGGGGCCACCGACCTCATTCGCGCGTACGTGAAGAATGTCTCAACCCTTGGGCAGGCCCGGGCCTTCCTGTACCGGGGAGGGACGCTCGTGTTGGACGCGACCCTGGTCACCTCGTCTTCGCCCGTGTCTGTCCTCACGGCGGGAACCTGGATCGATTTCCCGATCCCTATCACGGGGTTGGCGGTGGACACCTATTGGATCGTGCTCGTCGGGAGCAACGACACGATCCAGTTCGCCTACTACGGGACGCCTTCCTCCCCCAACGATTACTCGGGGTACTACGTCAACGCCTGTCCCTCCTCTGGTTTGGACGTCTGTTTCGGGAGCGGCGGGGGGGGCTACAGCAACCTTTCGGCCTACCTTTCCTACTGCCCGGCCACCGCGACTCCCACCCACAGTCTCACGCCGACCCTCACCTTCACCCCGACGCCCACCTGGACGGAAACCCCCACCCCACCCCCCGCCTGGGACTGCAGTGACGCCGTCGA
>CAZSKE010000410.1:0-1017 GCA_964607325.1 uncultured bacterium
CCTCGCCAGGCGCCTCAAGGGCGACACTGGCCGTTCCTGGGTCTTCATGTCCGACGGCGAGTTCCAGATTGGCCAGACCTGGGAAGCCCTCCAGGCCGCCTCTTACCACCGCCTCGATCGCCTGGGAATCTACGTGGACGTCAATCGTCAGCAGTGCGACGGAAAAGTGGCGTCGGTCATGAACGTGGAGCCTCTTCATCAGCGCTTGGAATCTTTCGGCTGGCGCGTTTTTCGCGTGAACGGCCACGACCCACGAGCCTTGGCGGCCCCGGCGGAGCTCTCGGACGATGGCCGGCCCCGGATCGTCCTGTGCGACACCGATCCTTGCCAGGGGCTTCCCCCGCTCGTCCGCAACGCCCCCAAACTCCACTACCTCCGTTTCAAGAGCGACGAGGAGCGGGAAACCTACCGCCGCGCCCTGGAGGCCATGTGATGGAGATGGTTTCCAAAGTGCACGCGAAGAACCTGGTGGCTTGGGCCAAGGACAAGCCGAAGGTCCTGGTGCTGTCGGCCGACCTTACCTCGTCCTGCGAAGCCGATCTTTTTCGCGATGCCTACCCGGACCGTTTCTTTTCCATGGGTATCGCCGAGCAAAACATGTTGTCCTTCGCCTCGGGTCTCGCCCGCGAGGGCTATATGCCCCTGGTGCACACCTTCGCGGTCTTCATTTATCGCCGCGCTTACGACCAAGTGGCCATGAGCGTGGCTTACGCCAATATGCCGGTCAAGATGTTCGGTTTCCTGCCGGGCGTCACCACGCCGGGCGGGGCCACGCACCAGGCGATCGAGGACATCGCGCTCATGCGCGCGCTTCCCAACATGACCGTGATCGAGGTCGGCGACGCCACCGAGGCCGAATCGGTGCTCGACGTGATGGCTTCGGTGCCGGGACCCGTTTACATCCGCATGTTGCGAGGGGAAATGCCGCGGCTTTTCCCGGTTTCGGAGCCCCTCCGGCTCGATGTGCCCCGCGTCCTTTCCCAGGGCACCGACTTGACCGTTTTGTCCTCCGGTCTT
>CAZSKE010000410.1:1027-2669 GCA_964607325.1 uncultured bacterium
CCTTGAAAGCCGTGGCGTTACTGAAAAAACGGGGTGTCTCGATCGAACACCTGCACCTCTCCACGCTGAAGCCTTGCGACCACCCCTCCGTGTTAGCGGCGCTTTCCAAGCCCAAACGCGGCGTCCTGACACTCGAGAATCACCTGGTCACGGGAGGCCTCGGATCGCTGGTCGCCGAGAAGATCGCCGACCACGGCCTGGGCGTGAAACTCATCCGCCTGGGACTCCAGGATGTCTTTTCACACGGCGCGTCCAAGGGATACCTGATGCGCGAGCACGGTCTCGACGCCTTGGCGCTTGTCCGGGCCGCGGAGAAAGCCCTGGGACAAACCTTGGACATCCACCCCGAGGATGTGGCGCAAGCTCGGGTGGAAGCCGTGCATAGCGAGGCCAAAGCGGAAGCGCTGTAACGGCCGCCGACGGCGACGGGCCGTCCGCGGTCAGCGGCGGCATAGGAGAAGCGATGCCGGAACAACCCCACCCTTGCGGGCCCCGCTACTGCGACGATTGCGATCGATTCAGCGCTTGGTACCGTTTTACCGGCGACGAGGCGGAGGCCCGCGCGAAAGCGCTGGATCTCTGCGTCGAGCAGACGATCGAGTTCCCGGTCGATCTCTTGCCGGAAGGATTCCCCGCCACGGACGTGATCGGCCGTCTCGAGCGTCTGGAAAACGGCCCCGGCGACGCCTGGTGGGGACTCATCACCTTCCCCATGAGCGACACGGGGTTCGAGATCCCCCAGATCCTCAACATGCTCTACGGCAACATCAGCCTCAAGCCCGGCATCCGCCTGGAGATGCTGAAGGATTGCATGCGTCTCTGGGAGAAATTCAAAGGTCCCCGCTTCGGCCAGGAAGGTCTCCGGAAACAGCTGGGAGTCCCCCAACGCGCTCTCCTCGCCACGGCGGTGAAACCCATGGGTTTGTCCGCCCAGGAATTGGCCGACCGGGCGTATCTGTTCGCGCGCGGCGGGATCGACCTCATCAAGGATGACCACGGGTTGGCCAACCAGCCTTTCGCCACCTTCGAGGAACGCGTGAACCGCTGCGCCTCGGCGGTCGCGCGCGCCAACCACGACTCGGGTTACCACAGCCTGTATGTCCCCAACGTGACCGCGCCGGCGGGCGAGCTGGAACGGCGCGCGAAATTCGCGAAAGCCTGCGGCGCGGGAGCGCTTCTGGTGGCCCCCGGCCTCGTGGGTTTCGACACCATGCGACGACTGGCCGACGACGATGAAATCGGCCTTCCCCTCCTAGCGCATCCCTCCTTCCTGGGCTCCTTTTCGTCCCACCCGGAACACGGGATCTCGCACCACGTCCTTTACGGCCAGATGATGCGCCTCGCGGGAGCCGACGCCTCCATCTATCCCCACGCGGGCGGGCGTTTCACGTTCTCGGAAAGCGATTGCCACGCGATCGTGGCGGGATGCCAGGTGCCGATGGGCGGCCTGGAGAAAATCTTCCCCATGCCCGGGGGCGGCATGACCTTGAAAAGGGCGGAGGAATTAAGGCGGTTTTACGGGAATGAGGTGATTTACCTAGTGGGGGGGGACCTTTTCAGGAACGACCCGGATGTCGTGAAGAACTGCGAGACTTTCCGCCGCCTGCTCGAAAAATAAGACTGATTATTCAGACAACACCCC
>CAZSKE010000411.1:0-2669 GCA_964607325.1 uncultured bacterium
CAAGCCTTTCCTGGAACCGAGAGGCCACGCCATCGAATGCCGGATCAACGCCGAGGATCCCAACGAGGATTTCAGGCCCAGCCCGGGACTCATCACCACCCTTCATATGCCCGGAGGCCCGGGGATCCGCGTGGACAGCCACCTTTTCCAGGGTTATCGGGTGCCCCCTTATTACGATTCGCTCCTCTGCAAATTGGTGGCGCAAGGCCATAGCCGCGAGGAGGCCATCCAACGCATGATTCGAGCGTTGGATGAGCTCATCGTGGAGGGTGTCCAAACGACCGCGCCCTTCTTGAAACGCGTGTTGATGAGCGAGGCGTTCCGCCGAGGACATTTCTCCACCAACTTGGTGGAGCGATTTATTCGAGAGAAGAACGACCATACCAAGGCCGGCTCGTCCGGCGAGGGGGATTCGCGTTGAAAATCACTGTTTACTTTTCCGCGGCGGAAGCCAAGCCGGGGGTTCTCGCCAAGGCGTCGGTGATCTACGGGGATGTGTTGCGGTTGGGCACGACCGTGGCGACCTTCCTGTACCACGGCGCTGAGGCGGTTTCGGTGCATCCCGAACCGGCTTCCGCCAAGAAAGCCTTCGCGAAGCTCAAGCGCGGGGTGGGGTTTCTGGCGGGCGAGCGCGACGGGGAAAAAATCCCCGGGTTCCACCTGGGGGGATCCCCCCAGGAATCCTCCCGCGAGAAATTGAAGGGAAGGACGGTTTGTTTCAGTTCCCCCTCCGCCGCGGCTTTGTTGAAGTGCGCTGAGGGCGTCGAGCAGTTCTATTTGGGCGGTTTCGTCAACCTCGGGGCCGTTTACGAGTCGGCGCTTCGCCTGGGACGGGATATTGTCGTGATCGCGGCCGGATCCGAAGGCAAACCCTGCTTGGTGGACACGGTCTTCGCCGGACTCGTCGCCGATTTCCTCCAAAACACGGTAGCCGGCCATCCGATCGAGTTGGCGGAATCCGCCAAACGGGCCGCCGCGGAAGCCAAGAACTGGCAGGACCGGCTGGTGGAATTGATGAAGGAGAGTCCCGAGGGCAAGGAATTGATTCGAGTGGGCTCGGAAAAAGACATGGATTTCGCCGCGAAACTGAGCAGGTTTTCGGTGGCCCCGGTCCTGAAGAATGGTTTTTTCGTCCGGGATGTCCCTCCGAAGATGTCCTCCAGGCCGTTCGGGGAAACCCCGGCGCCGGCTCCCATCAAGGTCCAGGTCCCCTTGTTTCCCAAGAACCCGGAACATCCCACGCCGGGCGCGACGCCCAAAATCGGGGCGGCGTCTCCCGCCAAACCCGTCCCGGGAACGACCGGCAAGTCGTCCACTCCGCAAGCCCTCGACGCCGGCAAGAAAAAGACGGTCGCGCTTGGCGCCAAACCCCCCGGCAAACGCGCCGCGATCTTCAGCAAGAAGACCGTGGCTTCGCTCCAGGTGAAGGCTGAGGTGCACCATGGCCATGGCCATGAGATCGCCACCGAGGCGTTGAAGGTGGCTCTTTCAAAGCTCGACGCCAAGCACGCGGCGAAAGCCGGGTTGAAATCGGGCCTGAAGAAGGCCTCGCCGGGCAAGGCGCCGGTTGCCAAGGCCCTCCCCGCCAAGGGCGGTCCTCCGAAGCCGACGGCCAAAGTGAAAAAACCGGTCGCGAAGAAAACGACACCGGTCAAATCGAAAGCGAAACCGAACGCCAAGTCCGCGACTTCGCGCGGGAAAAAATGAGTTCCCGTGCGACGACCACACTCTGGAGGGCCCTTGACGCGAACGCTAATCGGGCCCGCGAGGGTCTTCGGGTCGCCGAGGACGTGGCGCGTTTCCTGTGGGACGACGCGCCGCTGACGGCTACCCTCAAGAAACTCCGCCATGGGGTGACAGCGGCTGAGACGAGATTGTTCCGCTCGGTGGGTCGGCGGATTTCATCGCGCGATGTCGCGGGCGATCCCGGACGGGGCAATCGGGAGAAATCCGAGAAAACGCGTCGGGGTTCCCGCGGGTTGTTCCTCGCCAACCTCAAGAGGTCCCAGGAAGCGCTTCGGAGCCTTGAGGAATTCGCGAAACTGCTTCACCGGGGCGAATCGAAAACCTTCAAGCGCCTTCGCTACGCCGCCTACCTCGCCGAGGAAAAAGCCCAGAAGCATCTTTAACTTGTCGACATCCGTGGTCGGCGTTCAGCCGCCAGCTTAAGTGGGTTCGATTGCATTTCCGCCCCCGGCCGGGATATGCTGAACGAACCATCGTTCGAGAGGCCCTGATGTCGTCCCGCCCTAAAACCCCCCTCACCCTAGAATCCGTCCAGAACGGTGTCACGCGACGAAGCTTCCCGGCTTCGCGAAAAATCCACGTCGAGGGAACCCAGGCGGGGGTCCGAGTGCCGTTTCGCGAGGTCCGATTGACGCCCACCCGGACGGCGAACGGGGAAGAGCCCAACGAGCCGGTTTTTCTCTATGACACCAGTGGGCCCTATACCGACCCCGAGGTGTCCATCGATCTCCGCCGGGGCCTGCCGCCCTTGAGGCGGGAGTGGATCCTTTCCCGGGGGGACGTGGAGGAGTGCAATCCCGTATTCCGTGGCTCGCCCCATTCCAAGGTCGAGCGTTTTCCGGGGGCCGAAAAACGCCGGCCGTTCCGGGCGAAGAATGGGCGGAACGCGACTCAGATGCATTACGCCAAAAGGGGGATCATCA
>CAZSKE010000412.1:0-2667 GCA_964607325.1 uncultured bacterium
TAAAGAGCAGGGCCATCAAGGCCTGCAAGAGGCTGCCGGCAAAATTGGCGGCTATGTTTTTTTTGAGAATGGTCACTCGTTACAGGCTACAATTCTGCGGACACCACGCGTTTCAGATAACCGTCGGGAGCGACGGTAATAAGAAGTTTATTTTCAATCGTCTTGTCAATCTCAAAATGGAGAGGCTTGCCATCAAGGGCGGTGCGGCCTTCATCTTTCAAACGCCGCAGATATTCCCACACGGCGGTTTTCGGATTATTGCCTTTGCCCCAGGGGCGGTCGGGAAACAAATCATCGGGCATATCTTCAATTATTGTGTCGAAAACAACGCAGTAACTGTCGGGAGAAACCAGAGGAGCATAGGCCTCCAGTTCCGCAAGAACATGTTCATGAGTGTGCATGGAATCTAAACAGACCAGAATGCTCTTATGCTTTTTGGCATAATGATGCACCTGCTCAATAATTTCGGGCGCAATGCTTGAACCCTGAATCATTTCAATCTTGTGCGCAAGCGGATGGGCTTCTATAGCCGCCCGGTTATGAGCGCGGATATCAATATCGACTCCCAGAACCCGGCGATGGCCAGCCTTGGGATTCAGTGTCTTACCCGCATCCGTCGCTTCGCAGTAATCAATCATTGACAGCATGGAAGCACTTAAAATCAAAGAGCCACCGTGGGCTATGCCGGTTTCAATGATCAGATCGGGCTTGGTCTGCCATATCAACTCCTGCATGGCGACCATATCCTGGGGGTACTGAATGATGGGGCGGCCCAGCCAATTGAAGTTGTAGGAATATTGTGCTTCGATTGATTGAAGGGTAAATCGCGCTGCGGCTTCACGCAGTTGCGGATTAATTCCATTGTTCTCAATCCGCAGAAGAACCTCTTTTTCAAAACTCATTTTCATCCACCTTGTAGTAAGTGTAACGGCTTCCTGCCGTTGATTGAATTTCTGCAAAATAATTTGAATTCATGACAAAGATAGCGTCGCCTTCTTTCAAAATGTGCAAACCCTTTTCAGGGGAAAGAACGGGAAGCCCTGTGACGGGAAGATACTTGCCCTGTTTCGCCGGATTAATATCAATGGCAAAATCCGGTTTTATCCCTCCCCTCTGAAGCAGTTGAATAGCGAAAATCACGCCCTTCGATGCTCCGCCCCACAGAACATTTTTCCTACCCTTACCGTTTTCAATTGCAGCCACCACCCGGTCCAAACCGGCGAGAAAGTCGTCCGGCAGATGAAAACCACCATATTCTTTCTCGGGTGCAAAATGCAGAGTGGAGAGATCAGCCACGACATAAAAGTACTGTCCTCCAAAAAATCTGCCGGTTTCCTGCACGGTCCCGAACAGGCGGAAGAAATCGGCAAGGCGGAAGTAGTTGACGTGTTCATAATAGATATCGAACCAGGCCCTGTGCTCTGCGATCCAGTCCAGACAGGGCACTTCGATGTAAACAAAACCTTTCCCACCATTTGCTTCCCGGACGGCAGCAAGAAAGTTCAGCGGATCCGGGATATGCTCGAGAACGTGGCGAAGAATGACAGCATCTCCCCGAACACCAAGTGAAGCCGAAAAATGTTTCTTTAAGATATATGGGGCGTCCCCCTCATAGGCCGGGTCAATGCCGATGACAGAAAAACCTCGCATGCGCAGACGTTTGAGAAACAGACCTTTTCCGCAGCCTATTTCCAGAATTGATTTTCCTTCAAAATGGCGAAGGATCACCTCCGCCACCTGATCCAGATGCTGCAGGAACACAGATGAGTGACCTTGCTCGTTTTGGTAATGTTCATCGTAAACAATCAGATCCGGCCTGAAGGACGCATTGTGCACAATGCCCGTCGAATCATCATGCACCAAGGTTAGATTTCCCCTTGGGCAATTCACAGCTTCTCTCAAGTCTTCATAGACACGGTTCTGCTGGACCGGCAAATCGTTTACGGAAT
The DNA here is from genome assembly GCA_964607325.1 of uncultured bacterium. GTDB lineage: Bacteria > Oederibacteriota > Muellerivitia > Muellerivitales > Muellerivitaceae > CAZSKE01. The sequence continues at coordinate 1,950 of CAZSKE010000412.1, forward strand.
AGATAACGTTATTGCTCATATTTTTTCTACTTCCGGGACAATCTTTCCCGCCAGCATTGGACGTTTTGCGCCATACCCGCAGCCAGATCGTATTTCGGCCGCCAGCCCACCTCATCGTTCAAGCGGCCGACACTTCCCACAATCCGCGGGGGCTCGTCAACCGGAGCGGGCAACGCTCCGAACTGCACACGCTCACGCGCATTAAGGCAATCGGCAGCTGCCAAGACCACGTCCCTCAGCGTCACGGGACAACCGGACGCGATGTTGACGGGCCCCTGAACAGGGCTCATCAGCAGGGACACGAAGGCCGAGGCCACATCCTCCACATGCATAAAGTCGCGCACTTGCAGTCCATGAGAACACTGCGCCGTCTGATTCCGCAGCAGATTCAGTATGACGGACGAAACAAGACGCCGCGGATGCTCGCCCGGTCCATATAAAAAAAAGATCCTTCCCCATGCACTGCTCAAACCAGTCACACGGGAAAAATCTTTCAGCATATTTTGCAAGGAATTTTTACAGACACCATAGAGAGATGCAGGTATAAGCGATGTCGTTAGTTCGGAAAAGTCCTCTTCTTGCCGCCAGTCGTATTCGGCGCAAGTTCCGGCCATCACTACCCTTTCTCCGCCCTTATCATAAAAAGCCCGCAGCAAGTGCAAGCTTCCCTCGACCCAGCGAAGATTCTCCAGCGAATTCCAGTACTCGCCATGTTTCG
>CAZSKE010000413.1:0-2665 GCA_964607325.1 uncultured bacterium
GACCCCCCGGCCGCCGAACGTTACACCGAAGTGCGCATGGCTCCCTTGGCCGAGGAACTCCTGAAGGACCTGGACAAGAACACCGTCGACTTCAGCCCCAACTACGACAACACGCGCGAAGAGCCGTTGGTGCTCCCGTCGGCGTTCCCCAATCTTTTGGTGAACGGAAGCCAAGGCATCGCGGTCGGCATGGCGACCAACATCCCTCCCCACAATCTGGGGGAGGTCATCGACGGTCTTCTCCATCTCATCGAAAATCCGGAAGCCACCGTCAAGGACCTCATGAAGTTCGTCCACGGCCCCGATTTCCCGACGGGCGGCTACATCCTCGGCCGCGATGGCATCCATGCCACCTTCACGACGGGGCGCGGAAGCATCCGTATCCAGGCCAAGGCCCATATCGAGGTCGACAAGAAGGAACGCGAGAAGATCATCATCTCCGAGCTTCCTTTCCAGGTGAACAAGGCGCAGCTCATCGAGCGGATCGCCGAGTTGGTGCGGGACAAGAAGATGGAAGGCATCACCGACCTGCGCGACGAATCGGATCGGGACGGCATGCGTGTCGTGATCGAAATCGGCCGCAACGCCAACGCCCAGGTAGTCCTCAACAACCTGTTGAACCAGACCAACCTACGCACCAGCTTTGGCGTCATCATGCTGGCGCTCGTCAACGGCCAACCGCGGGTTTTAAACCTCAAGGGCATCCTGCACCACTATCTCCAGCACCGGAAGGAAGTGGTGATCCGGCGCACGAAGTTCGACCTGGAAAAAGCCGAGAAGCGAGCCCACATCCTCGAGGGGCTTCGGATCGCCGTGGACAACCTGGACAAGGTCATCAAGATCATCCGGGCCTCGAAATCCACGGAGGAAGCCAAGAAAGCTCTCGTGGAGAAGTTCGACCTGTCCGAGATCCAGGCCCAGGCCATTCTCGAGATGCAATTGCGTCAATTGACGGGTCTGGAGATCAAGAAGATCGAAGAAGAGTACGTCCAACTTCTCAAGACCATCGAGATGCTTAAAGGCATCCTTTCTTCCGAGAAGAAACTGTGGCAGGTCATCCGCGAGGAGCTTCTCCAGATCAAGGAAAAGTACGCGGACAAGCGTCGCACCGAAATCATCGGCGCCCAGCAAGATCTGAAAGTCGAGGATTTGATCGCGGACGAGAACATGGTGATCACGATCTCCCACGCGGGGTACATCAAACGTCTTCCGGTGGACACGTACCAAAAGCAACGGCGAGGCGGAAAAGGCGTGACGGGCGCCTCCCATCGGGAGGAGGATTTCATCCGTAATTTGTACACCGCCTCCACCCATGATTTCCTTCTGTTGTTCACCAACGTCGGCAAGGTGCATTGGCTCAAGGTGTACGAGGTTCCCGAAGCCTCCCGATACGCCAAAGGGGCGGCCTTGGCGGGACTGCTGAAGATTGCCGAGCACGAAACCATCTCGGCGGTCCTCCCGGTCAAGGAATTCGACCCGAAGCGCTGGGTGGTGATGTGCACGAGCGCGGGACTCGTCAAAAAAACCAGCTTGGAGCATTTCGACAAGCCGCGGGCGGGTGGCATTCTAGCGATCACCTTGGACAAGAACGACGCGTTGGTATCGGCGGATATCACCGACGGCAAGCAGGATCTTCTTCTGGCCACGCGCCAGGGCAAGAGCATCCGTTTCCACGAGAAGCAAGTCCGGGAAGTGGGACGGGCCGGAAAAGGCGTCCGTGGGATGCGTCTGAGCAAGGGAGACTTTGTCGTGGGGATGGAGAGGGTAGAGGACGCCCGAAGCCTGTTGACGGCCACGGAAAGGGGTTTTGGCAAACGTACCAAGCTAGGGGCTTACCGCCGCCAAAGCCGAGGTGGAAAAGGCATCCTCAACATCAAAACCACGGCTAAAAACGGCCAGGTGATATCGGTGGTTTCCGTGCTGGATACCGATGAAATCATCGCTATTACGGCCTCGGGAAAGGTCATCCGCCAGCGGGTCAAGGAAATCAAGCCTACCGGCCGGTTGGCGCAAGGGGTCCGATTGATTAAACTGGATGCGGATGATCGGCTGTCCTGCGTGATACGGATTTTACGCGAGGAAGAAGACGGGGAAGGCGGAGCATCGTGAAGGGTAAATTCATCGGCCTCTTGATTTTCTTAGGGGTTATTCCCGTGATGCTGGTTGGCGGGGCTGGGGTCTATAGCTTGATGAACAAGACCCCGTCGGAGGCGCAAGCCCCCGCGTTACCGCCTCCCGACCTTGCGACGGCGCAAGTGAAGATGACCCAAGCCGCCGACCAGCTTCTGAAAGGAATACAGTCCACTGTCAACGACGTCCAAAGCGTTCCATTCAACGCCGGGGAAGCGGAGTTTTTGGCGTTCGCCACGTCCCATCCCGGCGTCTCGCTGATTTTTCACTTGAGCGCCAACGGTGAGCCGATTCTCGTCCATCCGCCCGGAGCCCCTGGGATCGACGCCACGTACGCCGCGTCCGAGGAGTTCCTGAACATCCGAGAGCGAGCCGCGGATCCCAACAATCCCTGGCCCTACCAGTTCTACAGTCGACGCGCGGGAGCCGCTTTTGTTTTCGTCCAGAAGATGGCCGACGGGACCTTCGTGGGCGCCCAGTTGGATATTGGTTTCTTTTTTCGCGAGGCGGCTCTTCCCGGAGGCGAGTCGATCTT
>CAZSKE010000414.1:0-2664 GCA_964607325.1 uncultured bacterium
AACCCTGGCTTTCTTTTTTAAAAAATGAACCATTACTCATTGATGAAATAAATAAATGTCGCGCATTAGCAAACAATGAATTTGAATGCATTGAAATAGAATTTAAGCCAATGGAAATAATGGAGAAATAATATGAAAAAGTGTAGCGAATGTGGACGTCGTTTGAATGAAGGCGAAAATGATTTATGCCCTGCCTGCGAATCTACTAAATCGTATAAGAAAAAGAAATTGGTTGAAATCATCGTGGGTGTCTTTGTGGTTGTTGGCGGTATTGTGATCAAAGTATTAACTGGTGGCAAAGGCGGCGGAAAAGCATAGCAAAAGCATTACAACAGTGTGCACGGGATGGCGAGAAGCACGCGCCTGTGATGCTGAGCGTTGCCAAAAGGAGGGAAGGATGGGGCACGAACGGTACGCACTAAAGAGGAATTAAAGCAAGCCACGGACGAGAAGATTGACAAGATAATAGTACAAGGTGAATTAGCAGAAAAATTAAGTAAGGCAATTAAAATGAAAAAGCATCCAAGTAGGCTATTGGAATCCTTACCTCCTCATTGGCTGCCACCCCTTTCACCGGCGGCTTGAGCCTTGTCGCGACTGCACCAATTGCCGCTCTTACAGGTATTGAGATTGCTTTGATGATGGCTGCAGCCCTTGGTATAGGATTAGTCTTGCTCATATGCCATGATTTCAAGAAAGTGAGTTTTCACGGCAAGAGTGGAGATAAAGAAGCGCAATTGGAGCTTGAACGATCAGGCGATTGAACTTTATTTGGTGTAATATTAATCGGAAGCGAAAAGCACGATATGTGTGTCTTATTTAGATCTAATATTCGAAGTGCAGCACTTCATGAAGCAGGGCATATTGCAGCGGCATACTTCGCTGAATATTCATGCGATGAGGTATGTATCGACGAGGGTGGCAATGGCGTCACAGTGATGAATTACGGGACGGATACGATACTTGCAACTGCAATCATGAACCGGGGCACTTGGCAACAACTGTACAATGCCCTGCCCCGCCAAATAAAGATTAATGCGGAGCCAGTCGCTAAACGACTATGTTGTATCATCGTCGCCGGCGGAATTGCAGAATCCATTCGTGCACATGGGCGTAATTTTAAGGGTAAAATGGATGTTGAGCTGTCAGGTCCAGATTTGAACCACGTACAATCTATAACCCAGCATTTTAACATAAATGTTACTGAATTGATTGCGAATATCTACGAGATATTCACACTTGATGCATTTTGGAATGCGATTATGAGATTGTCGATGAATCTCATCAAGCAAAGGCATCTTAGTAAAAATGAGATTGAATCAGTAATCTTAAAGGAAGGTCTGCTTGAATATCTGAAAACGACAAATACCCAACAATCAAATCCAGCGGATGGGAAATAAGCAACGGGGTTTTTAACAGAGGTACCCCCGCCACTGATGCAGGTTATTGGGCTAACGTAACCATTAAACGGTTAAGGAGTTTGAAATATAAGTCAAAGCGGCGGCCAGAAAAACAACTGAAAGAACGAAAGGATTACAGCATGTCATTGCAGTGGTCGACCTACAACACGCTGTTTCATTCTGAAAGATATGGGCGGTTCTGTTATAACGCCCTATCCAACACGCTCATCGAACTGGATGAGATCCACTATGGTTTGCTGGAGGTGTATCTCAGCGAGCAGGCATTTTCAGACACACAAGGGAACGGCTTTTGGAGTCTGATGCGTGAGAAGCTTGTACTCGTCGAACCGGGCGAGGAGGAGAATCTGCTTCTGGTTCGGCAGTACCGCCGACAGTTGTCCTGTTTCGATACCTCAACGTTGGGCCTAACTATCTGCCCAACGCTTCGCTGCAATTTCCGTTGCCCCTATTGCTACGAGTTGAACCAACAGGATAGCCGATTCATGAGCGCGGAGACCCAGGAGCGACTTATCTCCTGGATTAAAGACTACAAGAGCATCAGTACCTTGTCCGTGGCCTGGTATGGTGGCGAGCCCCTTTTGGCTTTCGACATTATCTGCGCCCTCACTGAGCGTTTCCAGTCCTTGGGACTGGCCTACGAAAAGGCCAGTTTGGTCACCAACGGCTACCTTTTGGACAGGGAGAAGATCAGACGGCTGAATGACCTCAAGATCGACTTCATCCAGATCACCTTGGACGGCTCACCCGAGATTCACGACACCCGCCGGGTCCTAGCCGGAGGCGGTCCTACCTTTGCGCGAATCCTTGAAAATGTTGAGGCCCTGATGAATTCGGATTGGGTAGGTGTGTGCAACATTCGAGTCAGCATAGACAAACACAACATTAAAGATTTCCTTGACCTGCGCACTGAGTTGCTAGCGCGCTTCCGAGGAAAGAAGCTCTTCGTCTATCCAGGTCGTGTGGATGTTCTAGGAGACCAAGACTACGATAGCGGATGTTGTCTGGACTCTGACGAGTGGTCCGATTTCACCTTGGAATTGGCCCGCTGTCATGGTATTTTCCCGGCTGGTCGACTACACCCCCGTATCAAGCTAGGAGGAACTTGTGTGGCGCTCCGACACCAAAGCTTTGTATTAGGACCAGATGGAGAGTTATACAAGTGTTGGAATGATGTGGGGCGACCAACCATGGTCGTGGGAAGTATCAATGACGAAGACACAATCTCTCATCCCATTTTGCGGGC
>CAZSKE010000415.1:0-2663 GCA_964607325.1 uncultured bacterium
ACGGCCGCGGCGTCGGCCGCGATCGCCACGTCCGGCACATCCGCCTGGTGCCACCCGTACGCCCCCACCGGTAGCAAGGCGCTGTAGGTCAACAACGACGTGGGCGCCGTGCCCGAGCCGTTGTCCGCGTAGATATACGTACGGAAGGTACCCGAATTACCGACGATCATGCTCGTCGAGACCACTCGCCCCGCGGCCGTCCCCGGCCCGCCCACGCGGTGCAGGCGCGTCGTCAAGCCCAAAAACCCGCTGTTGTATATCTCGGTCGGCCACCCGAAGGGCGTCGGCGCCGAGCAGGGGGTGCGGCTGAGGGTGGGCGTGACGGTCGGCGTGAGCGTCGCCGTGCTGGTCACCGTGCGCGTGGGCGTGTACGAAGCCCACGGCGTGAGGGTGTTGGTGAAGGCCGGATAGCATTGGGCCGCATAGGCGCCGATACGGGCGTTGTTGGCCGCTCCGCCCGCCAAACTGGCCGGAAAGACGTTATCGCTCGCCATATCGTACAGCCAGCCCGTTCCTGCCTCACCGCCCGTATCGTAATCAAGCTCGAAGTCGTGGACCATGACCGCCACCCAATAATACTCACCGGCCGTGATGGTGATCACCGGGACGCCCATGGTCACCACACCGGCCGCCGTGACCGCGACGGGATCCGATTCCGTCAACAGCGTGCCTGGCACGCCCGCCGCGTCGTTATAGACCGCCACGCGCGCCACGCCCGAATCGGTCCCGGAAACGGCCCGGAAAACCACCGTGCCACTCACGCCACTCATGGCGGTCCAGGCTTGGCCGCGCACCGCGCGGATCCCGGCGATCGAGGACTTGTTGGTGCAGTCGCCGACGTATCCCACCCCCCCGCTGATGCCGCAGACCGTCGAGGTGACCGTCGGGGTCTTGGTGGGAGTCACCGTCGGGGCGTTCGGGTCGCAGAACTTGGCGCCCACCAGAAGCGAAATGGGCGTCTCCGGAGTGGGGAATGTGTAGTGGTTACTGATATCGTAGGTCCCGGTCACCGTGTCGACGGTGGAACCGTCCCCGATCATGTAACAGGCGGCGCCCGACGCGTAGACCCCGATCCAATAGGTGACCCCCGCCGAAACCGCGAGGTCGGGAATGTCGATTTCAAAGTACCCGGTGCCCGAAATTTCCCGACGTAAGGACATTACCAACAACGCGTTGGGGGACGTTCCACTGTTCTCGTAAACAACGCCCTGAGCATCGGCGCTGTAGGCGCCGTTTAGCCTTACCACGAGGCTCATGATCGTCCCGTTCTGGGAGGGGACGATGCGCTTCACGGTGATTTTGTGATCGGCGGCGGTGTTCACGGCGCCGGTGCCCGTGTCGCCTAGGATGCTCCAGTTATTGCACAGGAAGACTTCCGTCGGCGTGATCGTCCGAGTGTGCGACGGGGAGAAGGTGTTGGTGGCGGTGCCCGACCAGGTGGGTGTCGCGGTCAGGGGGTTGACGCAGATCGACGCGGAGATCGAGGGAAAAGTGCTGGGGACGTAGTTGCCCGCACTCAAATCGGACGGCAACGGACCGTCCTCGGTGATCACATACCTCCAGGTGGAGCCCGTGCGAGTGTTATCCTGGTTGAAGCTGAGTTGATAGCCCTGGAGCGCGATCCAGTAGTACTGCCCGGCCGCGACTGAAATATCCGGCACGTCCACGGTGTAGTAACCGGAGGACGGCGCGTAAATGGGCCCGGCTTGGCAGAGAAGGGCGCCCGGCGCGGTGCTGGATCCGCCGTACACGCCGACCCGCGCCACTGAACTGGAGTTGCCGGTGCCCGCCCAGAAGCTGACCTGGGTGAGGATGCCGAGGTCCGAGGGTTGGACGCGGATGGCGTATAGGAGGTCAAACGGAACAGTGCCGCTCGGGCCCTGGGCGGTGAAACCCACGCTCGAGGTGCTGCCGCAGGCCGTGGCCGTCACCGACGGCGAAAAGGTGCTTGTCATGGTGGTGGTGCGCGTGGCCGTGGCCGAATGGGTGTAGGTCATGGTGTAAGTCGACGTGACCGTATTCGTGAGAGTGTCGCTGAATGTGGGGCTTGTCGTGAAGGTGGGCGAGAACTGGTACGTGTGGGTGATCGTCGGCGTGAACGTCGCGCTGAAGGTGCGCGTGAAGGTCGGGGTCGCCGTCATGCTGGAGGTGTGGGTGACGGTGGCGGTAACGGTGTGGGTCGCGGTGGGAGCGGTGCCCGTGGCGGAGGGAGTGGGCGTGGGGGTGTTTGTGTTGACGACGGGGGCGGGCGCGGAAGGCGAGGGGGCCGCGGGCGAGGATGATTTTTTACAGGCCTGCATCCCGGCGAAGAGGATCACGAAAAGGACGGCGGCGATCTTTAAACGCATTTTTGTCCTCGTACGCGAATATGAAAACGTCGGCAAATTTTAATGGAAAAGCCTTTTGGGGGGCGTGATATTTATCATGATTTGTTTTTTAGGAGGGCGTGGAAACTTATTTGTTAAACGTTACCCAGAAAGACAAAGGGGAATTTTTTTTGATTGGACAGCATTTCTCGATACGAGAAATGCTACTCCCCTGAGCAATCGACAATAGAGCAATAGACCCGTTCGACGCGCTTCGCTTGCTCAGGGCGGGCCGTCCATTCTCGATTTTCGATTGCGCTAGGCCCTGTACCGTGGCGTAGCCTCTGGTACAGGGTC
>CAZSKE010000416.1:0-2661 GCA_964607325.1 uncultured bacterium
GATTCCTCGAACAACATTTTCATCGTCGATACCTATAACGACCGGATCCGAATGGTCAACACGGATGGAATCATCTCGACCGTGGCTGGTACGGGAACGTCGGGGTATTCGGGTGACGGGGGCGCGGCGACATCCGCCAGTCTTAATGAGCCTGCAGGGATGGCGATCGACGCGTCAGGCAATATTTATATCGCCGATACACAGAACCATCGAATTCGAAAATTCACGCTGGGCGGAAGCATCTCGACCGTGGCCGGCACAGGGACGGCGGGGTACTCGGGTGACTGGAGCGCGGCGATATCGTCCGATCTTAATGAGCCTTTCGGGATAGCGGTCGACGCATCGGGTAACCTCTTCATTTCCGACAGTTCAAACCACCGTGTCCGCAAGGTGTTTCATTAAAACGGCATGCCGCGGGGTGTAGCGGCGGACGCCGGCCGCGCCGACCACCCGGTTCTGGAGGAATTGCGCGCGCTCGACGTGGACGGCCTCACCCCGCGCGACGCGTTGAATCTGGTGTCGGAGTGGAAGAAGAAGCTGGAATAGAAACGCGACACCAAAGGGTCAGTCCAGCATTTCTCGATTCGAGAAATGCTGGAGCAATCGAACAATCGAAAATCGAGAATTGACACCGACGATTGCGGTCCATTATCGATTCTCAGGAGGGCCGCCAGCGCAATTGAGCAGTCGAGTACTTCGACTGCCTCAGGTTCTTTGTTAGTGAGGTGCTGAGGGTATGTCCTGAGACGTGGGACACAATGTGGCCCACGGGAATGACCCCGAACCAGACCGACAAAAGACCGAAGGTGTTTTGGGAGGGCTGGGAGTGGGTCATTCAAAAGAGTATCGAAGATACTCTTCTCAGGTCATCTGTTTTGCCGTATCCCCTGAATCCCCTGCATCCCAGTTAATTAAGGTGGTACATCCAAGTTAATGATGGCGGTGCATCCCAGTTACAAATTGGCGGTTGGCTGTTACGAGGAAGTTCACTCCAAACTATCTCCGTGTTCTCCGCCCTGAACCAGAGATGCCTTCGGTATCACGGTTCAGGGCAAGTGCTGCGCTGTGCTTCAATGAATTTTGAATTTTGGGGTCTGACCCCTATTTGCTCTGTCCATGGCCATTCGGGCCATGGACCCCCACAACCCATTGGGGTTGTCAGCGGGCTGACAAGGATATGCTCAACGCCGGTTTTTTACGTTAAAATGCGCGTTCCGGATTTGTTGACCCGGAAAACGACGCTTTTTCGACATCAAGCGGGCGCCACTTAAAAATGGCGCCCGCGACCGGTTGGGACTTTGAAAAAGTTCAGCCTCTTCTTCAAAAACGACGAGGACAAAGACAAGCTTTCCTACGAGTTCCCCGTGGAGATCGAAACCCACGCCCACGGGGAGGTCGTCGCGTCCTGTCCCGCGATCCCCGGCGCCCGGGCCCAGGGAAAAAACGAGCGCGAGGCGCTCACTCGCTTGCGCGCCTGGATGGGCCGGTATTTCCAAAGCGCGGCCGCCGCCCCCTTCGAACGCTCTGAAATCTTCCCCGACCACCCCAAGATCTACTCGCTCCTGGAACACCGGGGCTATCTTTACGCCGCCACCAATCGCGACACCATCCTGAAGTCGGGAAGCGGGGCGGCGGGAAGCTGGAAAGCCCACCTCGTCACCAACGCTCCCGCGCGTTTCTTCAACCCCTCCGTGCATTCGGGACTGGGCACCTTGTCCGGCATCGGCCGTCCCGCCGTCGAGGATGACGGGGAACCCGGCGATTACGTCACGCAAATCTACTGCCTGGCCCGCTACGCGCCCCTTGGCCAGGAAGTCACTCTTTTCGCCGGCACCAACCTGAACGGGAGCGTGTTCCGGTCCGACGACGGGGAAGTTTGGCGCGAGGCTTTCGCCACCGGCGAGGACCGCGTGCACGCGCTTTGCGTGTTCCACGACAAGTTGTACGCGGGCACCAGTTCCGAGGGGCGGGTCTACGCTTACGACGGGTCCCAATGGAACGCCGTGGGGGCCCTCAACGAGACCGCCGTGACGGCCCTGGGGTCCTTCGGCGGCTACCTGTGGGCTGGCACGTACCCCAGCGGGCTCCTGTTCGCCTCCTCCAACGGCTTCGCCTGGGAGGAGGTCGCCACCACGGGACACGCCTTCGTCCAGTGCTTCAAGGAGTTCAAGGGCGCCTTCTACGCCGGCTGTTCCAGCACGAAGGGCGCCGCGGTGCTCCGCACGCGCAACGGGCGCGATTGGGAAACCGTGTACGAAAGCCCCCGCGAGCTCAACGTGTTCTGCCTGGAAGTGTTCGACGGCCAGTTGTGGGCCGGCACGGGCAACTCGGGGCGCGTCTTGGCCACCCGCGACGGGGAGATCTGGCACACCATTTTCGCCGGGGACGACGAGGGCGTCCGGGCCATGGTGGTGTACGACGACTTCCTCTGGGCCGGCACCGAAAACGGCGGCGCCATCCTCAAGTCCACGCGCGATTCGGCCCAACTTCCCCGAGTGGAGGATATCCGGGTGTCGGATCTCACCAGTTCCACCGCCGTGTTGACCTGGGAGACCGACCTGAGCTGTGTCTCGGAGGTGCAATACGCCCCCGAGCCTGATTCCGTGGAAGCCCCCCCGGAGGCCGCCCTGCTGGGCCTGCAAGCCGGGTCCGTCGGGAACG
>CAZSKE010000417.1:0-642 GCA_964607325.1 uncultured bacterium
TGTACTCAAGCTCTTTGATCAGGAATGGCTTAAACTGCATAATCAGCTTCCCAGTTGGCCCTCTCATGGCCTTAGGAAGACTGGCTATGTTATAAGTAAACTGCTGAAGCATATTCGCCCTGATCGCAGCCTCCCTTGCAGCCTTTGGGCTCTTCCCTTCCTTAATGGCTTTGAGGTAGTTAGCGGCCACACAGATCTTACGGTTATAAGGCTCAGGCATTTGGAACAGGCCAAGAGGCTTCCAGGCAGGAGTCCCCGACTTAATCGTTGTCCCCGCTTCAATTATGTTAGTGCCCAAGTAAGGCTCAACAGCCTTAATAAAGAGCTCTCCTGCAGGTGTCTTAAGGAAGGACAAGGCATCCCTCCAGATGGGAAGCCCCACCTTAATCATCGTATGGGCCTGGCCTGATGCTATATTAATCCCAGCGGCTACTGGCCTGTAGCCAAGCTTCAAGTTAGCCTCTAAACTCCTCAGCCCACCAACCAACTTACTATATCCCTTATACGTATGAAAGATCCCATCAACCCACCTGTCCATAACTCCATACTTCCCACGCACATCGTCTAATAGGCTGAGGACTGAGTTAGTCTCCTCCCTACTCATCTTCGGAATAGCCTTCCTGATCTCATCTACAACTGGAT
>CAZSKE010000417.1:652-2648 GCA_964607325.1 uncultured bacterium
GATTTTTCGCGATCTTCTTTTCCATGGCATAGGCGTAGGTCTGAAGCACTGGGAATATGTCTTCCTCACCCTGAAGGATATCTTCCCGCTCCTGCTCAAAGGGGTTAAATGTATGACTAGGCTTTACCCTAAAGGCCCCACGCATTGCTGTCTGCGCAATGTCTTTGGCCTTCTTCTTAGACAGCTCCTTTCTAACCCCCTCTTGTATGTCATCAACAGCCGCACTCATCGACTTCGTCAACTTATTAACAATAGCGCCATACTGCCGAGAGGTAATTGGAGTAGTATCATCAGCTGGCAGATTAAAGTCAGTGTCTATCAACAGCTCCTTAGCAGCCGGATGTTCAAGGGCATACTTCTTAGCCTTCCTAACTGCATCTCGCAGCGAGAGGCCAATGCCCACTAGCTTCTTATAAGGCTTACCATCAGAAGTCGTTGCACTGACCAGGATCTTGAATCGGCCCAGCTCTACATTCGGAATGTAGTCTTCAAGCCCCCACTCGTCCACCTCCTTATACTTCTGAGCTATCTCCGTCAGCGTGTCTACATCTAGCTGTTTATACCTAAGGGCTAGGTCAGTTACAGAAGCTCCAGCTATCAGATCCTGTAAGGCCTTGAACTCGGTCTTATTAAGCCCCTTCTTATATTGCCCCAGCAGAAACAGCTTATAGCGCCCACGCATGGTGTCAAGCCACTGCCTAACAAGACGTGCGCTTTCAGCCTCTTCCTGTGTCAAGGTGACAGAGGAGGCCTTCTTATTCATCACCTCCCTCAGGTATGTAGTGACCTTAACCCTGGACTCCTTATTCAGCCTACGCCCAGTGCCACCTTCCATAGCATCCCTGATGTCTATAGAATGCTGGCCATACATATAAGACGTATACATCTCAGCTAAGTTAATGTTAAAGATATGTCGCTCAGCCTTGGAGCCTTCAGCTGGCCAATAGGGTGATCTAAAGGGGTTCCTGATCCCATTAAGGAACCGCATCAGTACGTTCTGGTCTTTGCTCTTAACCATTACACGCTGTGTAGTATCCCAGGGGATTCCCCAGTCATCTCCCTGCAGCTCAGCCAAGACCTGCTTACCAGTTAGACTACGCCCAGCCTGTCGGAAGGTATCCAAGATGAGGCGAACTCTAAAGGCTAATGAGTTAATACCAGAGTAGTCCAATGGTCCAAGTGGTGCCTTTTCCTCTACTACTAACCCCTCCTCTGTCCAGGTACGACGGGTCTTCTTATCTACAATCTTATCAAAGTACTTAACGACATCTGAGTAATCTCTAGATACATTCCTTTGCTTAAGCTGTGTGGCTAAGTCCCTAAACCAAGCAATGACTTTTTGGAACATAGTCTTTTCAACTGGAGTAAGTACTACATCGTTAATGTAGTCTGAACCACGAGCAGCGAAGAACTCAGAGGAACTCCTTCTAGCGTTAAAGGAGTCAGAAGTAGCTGCTGCAATCTTAGCCCTGTTCTTCTTTCCTTCGCTGTAATAGTTGTTAATAAAGTCTCCATAGAACGAAATCCTATCCTGTGGAGACAGAATATTGTAAAAGGCCCAGTGCATGATCTCATGTGCCGTTGCCTGAGGTGCCTTTATACGTATTAGGTTCTTTGCAAAAGCATAAAAGCCAGCGAACCCTAACATACCTTCTTCTGTCACTTGCAACTCAAAGTCAGGCTGCTCCACTAGGGTCCTAAGGATTGTTCGCATATACTTAGCTTCTTCTTTAGTAATCTCTCCAAGTCTTTCGGCTGCAGCAATAGCCTTCATTGAGAAAGCAGACCTCCGCTTCTTAATAAACTGAGCGGCCTTTTCCTCACCTTTCTTTATTACTTTGAGCCATGCCCTAGCACTAGACTCAGTCTTATGATTGACTCTATATAAGTTTGCCCTGAGAATCCTAGCCTCAGAGTCTGACAAGATATCCTTGGCAAGTAGCGCAAGAGCCTCAGCACGTGCCTTGGCACTATCTTGAAGAAAGGTAAGGAACTT
>CAZSKE010000418.1:0-2647 GCA_964607325.1 uncultured bacterium
TCCGTCTCGCGCTTGGCGTCTCCTCCGCATTTCGGACACGGGGTCGCCACGAAAGAGGGCACGCTTTTCAGCGGGGATTCCCCGGTGGGCTTGAATTCGACGTCCCGCGGCAAAAGGACCGGGAGATCCTTCTCGGGAACCGGCACCCAGCCGCATCGCTCGCAGGACACCATGGGGATCGGGGCGCCCCAATATCGTTGCCGCGAGATGAGCCAGTCCCGCAACCGGTAAGTCACCATGGCCTTGCCCAGCTTCCTCTCACCCAACCATTCGATGACGCGCTTGTTGGAATCCTCGAGGTTCAACCCGTCGAGAAACTCGGAGTTCACATGAAGGCCGTCCTCCACATACGCCTCCTCCAAGGGCTCGTCGGGAGAGCCGCCCGGACGTTGCAGGACGCGTCGGATGGGAAGCCCATACTGTTTGGCGAAGGCGAAATCACGGGTGTCGTGCGCGGGGACGGCCATGATGGCGCCCGTGCCGTACCCCATGAGCACGTAATTGGCGAGGAAGATGGGGATGGGTTTCCCGTTCACGGGGTTGAGAGCCCGTCGGCCCGTGTCAAAGCCGAGCTTGGCGCCGGCTTCCCCCTGCCGTTCCAGGTTGCTCTGGCGTCGCGCCGCCTCCTGGAAAGCGCGGGCGCTCGTCTCCTTGTCCGTGCCTTTCACCAGTTGCATCACCAGAGGGTGCTCGGGGGCCAAAACCATGTACGTGGCCCCGAAAAGAGTGTCGGGACGCGTGGTGAAGACCTTCAGGGTTTCCCCCGTGCCTTCCACCCGGAAGTCCACCTCGGCGCCCTCGCTACGCCCGATCCAGTTTTTCTGCATCGTTTTGACCCGTTCGGGCCAGTGCTCCAGCCGGTCGATATCGTTGAGGAGTCTTTCCGCGTATTCGGTGATCCTGAAAAACCACTGCTCCAGGTCCTTCTGGATCACGAGCGTGTCGCAACGCTCGCAGGCTCCGTCCACCACTTGTTCGTTGGCCAAAACCGTCATGCAGGAAGGGCACCAGTTGACATCGGCCTTGCGTCGATAGGCGAGACCGCGTTCGTGCAGTTTCAGGAAGATCCATTGGGTCCAATGATAGTATTCGGGAAGGCAGGACACGACCTCCTTATCCCAATCGTATCCCATGCCCCAATCGGCGAACTGGCCTTTCATGCGCTCGATGTTGTTGAGGGTCCAACTCTCGGGGTGGACGCGCTTCTTGATCGCGGCGTTCTCGGCGGGAAGGCCGAAGGCGTCGAAGCCCATGGGGTTCAGGACGTTGTGACCCCTGGCTTTGAAATACCGGAAAACCGCGTCGCCGATGAGATAACAGCGGCCGTGCCCCGCGTGCAGGAAGTCGCCTGAGGGGTAGGGGAACATCACCAAGGTGTAATGCTTGTTCGAGGATTTCGAAAGGTCGCAGGAAAAAAGGCCCTGATCCTTCCAGGCTTTCTTCCAGCGCGCCTCAATGTCGGTAAAGTTGTAGGGTTCCATAGTGATCCCGGGGCGTGATGAGGCTGGCATTATATTGAATTCGCGGGCGCTCGTCAGCTTCCTCCCGGCGAAAGAGTACTCTCTATCGCCGCGGATTCACGAGCGGTTCGTCGCGGCTTTTTCCGTCTATTGAACGAGGTGTTTGCGCGAAAAGACCAAGCCCACGGATAACACCACGCTCCAAGCCGCGAAGATCACCGCGGCCGCCACGAGGGCTTCTCGCGTCACGGGGGCGGGTTTGTCGTACCAAGGCAGGAGGATTTCCTGTCCGGGCAGGGTTTGAAGCCAAAGTTCGGCGCTCAAGAACAGGTCGCCAAGAAGGACGGCGTGCGTGATGGGCGCCGCCCAACGGGCGTTACGGGAACCGCACAACAGGGCCGCGCCGCAAAGGAACAAGAGGAAGCCGCAGGAGGCGTAATAAAGAAAGGACGAGGGGCCTTTCCACAATACGCCCCACGACACGGCTTGATCCAGGACGGTCCACGCGCTCAACGCGATCATCGCCAAGGTGGTTTCGAGGGTCCCCGCCAGAAGCAGGAACGGGTTCAATCTCAGCTTGGGGTTTACCACCCGGATGTCGGCGACGACCTGGTTGGAAGAAGAGGACAGATAGCGGATATTCATGAACAGGTCCCCGAGCGTGGGCTTCAAGAAGTTGCGACAGAGAAAGACGCCGGTGAGCAGGAAGGCGATCGCGAGGAATGTCCATTGCTCGCGGGCTCCGAAAGCCGTCGCGGTGATCCAACCGAGGAACGAGCTGAAGAGGAAATCGAGATAAGCCGCGGCGATCTTTCTCCAGACGGAGGGACGGCGCGCGGGTTGGCGGCCCGAACCGGGGGCGGCGGCTTGCCCGACGGAACTCACGCGTCCTCCATGATCTTCAGGACGGCCACCTCGTCGCAATCACTGAACTTGGCGCAATGGACGCAATCACCCCAGATTTTCTGGGGCAGGATGAGCTTCTCGACGGTCGTGAATCCCATTTTTTTGAAAAATCCCGTCTGATACGTCAACGCGAAAACGCGTTTGAGGCCCAGCGCTTTCGCGTCGCATAGGCAGGATCGCACCAGCGCGCTCCCGTATCCCCTCGAGGTTCTTCCTTCCGCGACCGCCAACGAACGGATTTCGGCCAGGTCCTCCCCCACCGGATGCAAAGCCACGCACCC
>CAZSKE010000419.1:0-2646 GCA_964607325.1 uncultured bacterium
GTCGGGATGCGCCAGCAGGTGGAGGATGGCCTCCGCCAGAGCGCCGGGGTCATTTCCTCGTCGGCGTCCAACGACAAAACCCATTGGCCGCGGACTCGCGCCAAGGCCCAGTTCTTTTGCGACGAAAAACCGGCCCAACGCCGTGTCACCACCTTCGCCCCGGCCTTCCGGGCCAGCGTCACCGTGCGATCGGAGCTTTGCGCGTCCACCACGAGGATCTCCTCGAGACGAACGCGGGCGAAACGATGCGACGTCACGCTTTTGAGACAGCGGACGATGTTGGGTTCTTCGTTCAGGGTGATGACGACCACGGATAGGGTGGGTTTCATTTCACGAGCGGCAGTATAGCAGGGCCGACCGCGCGCTTCACCGGGCGGAAGCGGGAGGAAGCGTTAACGCCTCGCCATAAAAACGGGCCAAATCCCGAGCCAACCGCTCGGAGGAATAAAGCTCCAGGGCCCGCCGTCGGGCGGCCCGGTTCAACGGGGCCCAGGGCTTACGCCGCAAGGCGAGAAGCCTGTCGGCAAGGGCTTGGGAATCCCCCGGCGGAAAAAGCCGGTCGCGATCCCCCACCCCTTCGGGAATGGCCCCGCAATCGGAACCCAAAACGGGAATACCGCAAGCCATGGCCTCGGCCAGGACATATCCAAACTGTTCACTCCACCCGCGAAGCGGAATCGAGGGAAGGACAAACGCTTTCGCCAAACGGTAATGGTCCGCCATGCGCTCGTAAGGAACGAATCCGGCCAGGCGGATCCTCCCCCCCAACCCTTTCCCGGATACCCAACGCGCGATACCGGATTCGTCGCGACCCACCAACAACAAGCGCCAGTCCTTTTGGGCGGCGGAAAGCCTCTCGAAAGCCTCCAGGAGAGTGAAAATCCCTTTATCCTCGTGAAGTCGTCCCGCGTACATGACGACCCAGGACCCCCGCGGGATCCCCAAAGCGTCCGCAAGCGCGCGCTGGGGCGCGCCCGGCTTGAAATGCCGGGTGTCCACGGCTCCCCGCGCCTCACGAACACGGGATGGCGCCACCCCTTCGGCTTCCAGGACGCGTCGAGCGCCCGCGGACATGGCCACAAAGAGGTCGCCCCACTCGCGCACCAATCGCTTGGTGCGCCTCTGGAAATACCGGGATTCGTTCAGATGAGGGATGTTCTCCCACTGGGTCACCACCAAACGCCCGCCCCATTTCCGTTTGGCCGCCACGGCTTCCCAGCAGTAGCAATAGTACTGATCCATGACATGAAGGATATCGAAGCCCTTGAGGCGATCGGCCAAACCGCAATAACTGCGCGAATGGCCCGTGACGCGCTCGCCCGCGGCCAGGGCGTTGCGGATGGGGTTCTGCATGGGAATTTTTTCCTGGAGGGGGCACCAGAGACTCTCGCGCGGCCATTCGAGCGCCGCGAGGTCGTGGTGCGTCTTGTGAGGCGTGAACAGGTTGAAATCGAACCTGCCCTTGAGCGGCTCGAGCGATTGCATCTCGTATGGACTCATCAAGGACCCGCGCAGGATGGCGATCTTGGGTTTCGTTCGGATGGTCAATCTTCCCCTCGAGTACGGTCGTTCCTGATCCGCGAACCGATCCTATCACGCGTCTCGCCCACCCGGCGATGGGCGCGTCATTGAAACGGGTTTTACGGCAGGAGGATGATCGGCTGGACGCTTCTTGATTGACCTTCGAACGCCACGACCCGTTGGTAACAGCCGGGCGCGGCCCGTCCTCCCTTCGAATCCCTCAAGTCCCAGCCGAAACGCGCCGCGCCGAACCCCGCCCTTATTTCGAGGCGCTTTTGTCGAACAAATGCAAAATGGAAACGGACACGCAAATAGCGGTCACCGCGAAAACGATCGCCGAGACATACTCGTGCCAATGAAACCCGGTCTGCGGCGCGGGCAGGACGCCGCTCTTGATCAAGTACACCTGCGTCATCGCCGCCAGAAACGAGGTCGCGCCGACCACCCACCACGACAAATTCTTCATCTTGACCTTGTCCACGATGAAATAACCCCACACGAACAGGATGAAGTAAATCAACATGCAGGTATCCATGATGATATCGGCGTCGGCCACGTCCATTTTCATGACATCCGTCAGAAAGGCCAAGCCGATATAACCCAGGGCGAAAGCGCTGAAGCAGTAAAGAACCATGTGCACCAGCGAATCGAGGAACCGCCCGAGCCTCACGCGCCGCCGTTTAGCCTTCATCGATTTCTCCTCAGGGCGCGCGACACCGCGCCCTCGACCAGATCCGCGCTCAGATCTTCCATGCATTTGAAATGTCCTTTCGGACACGAGTTCCGGCCATGCACATGGCAGGGGCGGCAGGACAACCCGGCGTTCTCCACGATACTGTTGCGGGGGCCCCACGGCGCGAAGCCCAGCGAGGGTGTGGTGGAGCCGAAAATCGCCACCACGCGACATCCCCTTCCCGCGGCCAAGTGGGTCAAGCCGGAATCGTGTCCCACGTAAAGGTCGCACCGGCCCAGAAGCTGGATGATCTCGCCCAAACCCATTTCCCCGGCCAAAACCTTGCCCCTTCGCTGGCTGGGAACCGTCATGGAGGAACGGATGTCCTCGATCTCGCCCCTTTCGCCCGCAGAGCCGAACCACCAGAGGCGGGTATCGTAACGCTCCACCAG
>CAZSKE010000420.1:0-2638 GCA_964607325.1 uncultured bacterium
GCGGCCGGTCCGGGTGGCGGTGGTCCGCCTGCCCCGGATGTCCAACCCCGCCGATCCTTCGGTGGCGTAGGCCGGGAGCCCGAGGTCCTCGTGGCCGGGCAGGATCTGGATGTTCAGGATGGGTTGATGATTCACCAAGGGCTCCGTTCTCCATGGGTTTTTTCGACCCGGCTCAAGCCCCATCCTCGCCGTCGAAACGCCGCGAGAGGGCCTGTCGAAGCTCGACGTACTGCCGGGGAGGATAGCAGAAGTGCGCGTATTCGCGGAAGGCCAACCCTTCTTGAAGCTTCCGGAGCGAATCGACGCCCTCCTCAAATTTGTCGAAGGCGTTCCAAAGCCTCCCCAGATTCCCGGTCATGATCTCGTTCGATTTCTTGATGCGTTTGCCCGCGCCGCCCCGCCGGGCGGGATCCGAGAGCGCTTGCAGGAGGGCTATTTTCTCTTCCGCCTTGCCGGACAAGGCCGGACGGGCGGACAGTTCCACGCATAGGGCTCTCAAGGATTCCGGAAGCGCCGATTCCCAGTCCGCCCTTCGGGTCAACAGCGTTTCAGGGTTTTTCTCGAACACCCGCCGCCAGGGGACCGCCCGCAACAACCCCTCCAAGATCTCCCGGTAACGCGGTTCCGCCTCGGGGTCGATCAGGAGGGTCGCGGTGACGGCCCCGAACGCCGGAGGCGCCGCTTCCCCCAGTTCCTCCAGGAAGAGATCGTTGGCGGGCTCATACGCGCCTCCCCCCAGGCCGTGCACGAAGAAGTCACATAGAAAAAGGCGCGAATACAGGGTCTGGGGCAGGGCCTTGGGCCAGAGGGCCCACGGCGCCGACGCCAGGGAATCCGGGGAACCCTCCCAAGCCCATTCAACGCCGGAGGTTCCCGAACGCAGATGGGCGCCGTTCCCTTCCCTCCTCACCCAAAGGGTTTCACGCCCGGTTTTTCTGTCCGCCGTCCAAAAAGGGGTCTCGCGCCACGCGCCCGACTCCGCCAGGTCCGGCGCGGGGACAAGGCGATGGGTGATACCGCGTTCCCGCCGATACCGGGAAAGGGCCCGGTTGAAGGCGCCGCCGAAACGGTCCGGCTTGCGCAACCACAAGGCCAGGAACCGGCGAAAGGACGGCAGGCCCCAGAGAAAGGAAGCGCGAAAATACCCGCGGAGCGTCCCCGAAACCGCGTCGAGGGCCCGAAGGCCGTCCTCGTGCCAGGCGTCCCAATCGGCGAAGGCCCGCTCCTCCGGGGGAGATCCGGAAGAGAAAGCCGCGATCGCCTCGGCGCAGGCGGAGCGTCCGCAAGCGGCCACCCGCCCCATGAGTTTCGCGACTTCCGTCGCGGAGGGAGCGCCCTGAAACGCGTAAGGGACTCCGGGAACCGACAGCCGCACCGGCTCCACCCGAACCGCCACCGAGTCACGAACGGGGATCCATCCGTCCTGGGCGGCCGGCGCGTCCGTGTCGGTGATTTTGTGAAGGACGGCCCCGTTTGTCCGCGCGACCAGTTCCCCCGCGCAAAGCGACTTGGCCCAGAGCCCCGGATGGAATAGGACGGGTTGGTGACCGCTCAAGACCAGAAGGCCCTCGGGGAATCCAGCCTCCCGTCGCGCGGACGCGGGATCGAGGCCGAAGCGACGGGCGCGGGAAGGTCCCTCGACGTTCCGCCGGGCCGCGCGCGCCCATTCCCCCAGCGCGGGGACCGCCAGGACGCCCTGGTGGTCCCGGGGGATCTCGAGGCCGGGGGGGTTCATTCGACGGGGCGGGTCGGCATGCCGGCCGACTCGCGCTCTAGGATCGCGAGATAATGGGCCAATCGCTCCTCGCGCGTGGCGAAGCGGTTGTTGAAATTCCTGCTGTGATCCCGGTAGATGAGCGGGATGGCGCATTCCGTCACGGTCAATCCCGCGCGGGCCGCCTGCATCCACACCTGCAATGGAAACCCGTAGTTCTCCTCGGTGAGTCTCATCCGGCGAAGCCCTTCCGTCCGGTAGGCTTTGAAACCGCAGAAGCTGTCGGTGAGGGGATAACCCGTGAGGGCGCGCAAACGATCGGTGATGAGCTGGTTGATCTCGAGACGTTCCGGGGGCGGGGCGCCCTGGGACAAAAGAGGGTTCAAATACCGGCTTCCGGACACGATGTCGAATCCCCTGATCTTCTCGAGGAAACAAGGGATGTACCCCGGCTCGTGTTGGGCGTCGGCGTCCATCGTGACGCAGGTCTCGAATCCCTTTTCCACGACGTATCGGAACCCGTCGATCAGGGACCGCCCGTAGCCCAGGTTTTGGGGATGCCGCAGGACCGCTTCCAGGGAGTACTGATCCAGTATCTCCGCGGTGCGATCGGTGGATCCGTCATCCACCACCACCAAACGGGCCCCGCGGTATTCCAAAACCCTTCCGAGCACCTCGGACAGTGTTTCGGCCTCGTTGTAGACCGGAAGGACGACGGCGAATTCCGTGGGCGGCATGGAACCCCTTTGATGCCTCATCTGAAAATTCGCACCCAAACAACCCTGGGACCGCGAGGCTCGCCAAACGCTCGGATTTCTTCGCGCTTGGTGAGCGGGGTGGTTGGAAAGGTTAGGCCGTCGTCCTGAAAAAAACAAGCCCGCCGGTTGGGGCAAAGAGCGATCCAACCGCTGAATCGGAGAGAGA
>CAZSKE010000421.1:0-431 GCA_964607325.1 uncultured bacterium
ACTCTTGGTCGGTCATCGCCATGGCCGACTCCAGCACCTCGGTCTTCGATGTCAACGGGGCCCATTATCAAAAGGGATGCCACAACGGCTCGGGAGGGGCGGGTTGGGCGGCGTGCGTGGCCATCGATCCGTTCAATTCCAACGGCGCCGTTTACACGTCAGGCGGGGCGGGCGGAGGGGGTGGGGTTTGGAGCAGTACCCATATCCTGTCGAGCCCTGTTTCCTGGATCTACACCGACAACGGTTTGGAAGAGACGGTGCCCATCTACCTGAACCCCTCGGCCGCGGGGGGGATTCTTTTCTCGTGCTTGGGGGACGTGGGCGGCATGCGTCACACGAACGTGGACGAGTCCCCGGCGTCGGGCATGTACTGCGACCCCCAGTTCAGCAACACCCACATGCTGGATTTCGCCGAATGGGACCCTCAAATC
>CAZSKE010000421.1:473-2633 GCA_964607325.1 uncultured bacterium
TGGTGCGGGTGGGGAACAGCGGGATGACGACGTCCGATGTCGCCTATTCCACGAACAACGGGCAGACCTGGTCGCCTTGGGGCGTCGCCCCTCCGGGTTACACTTCGAACAACCAGATGGGATCCGTGGCGGTGGCCGCGGATGGTTCTCGCGTGGTGGTGTCGCCCTTTGACGGCTATGGGTACCCGGCCTACGCGACCTCCCTGGGTGGGGCCTGGACCACCTGCTCGGGCCTGCCCAGTGGCGCCTGCGTCGCCTCGGACCGGTCGAGCCCGTCCACTTTTTACGCCGTCGCGCCCAGCCAATGGGTCTTCGGCGGCTCGGTGACGGTTTACCTGAGCACGAATTATGGGATCAACTTCACCCAAGTGAACACGATCCCCGTGAATTGGAGCGATCCCCATGGCAATGGGGAGCGGGTGGCCCCGCGGCCGGTTTTCGGTGTTCCGGGGGAATTCTGGGTGTCCACCTATAACGCCCTCTATCGTTTCACCCACGCCGGCTCAAGCGTGACAGCGGTCCCCAACGTGTACGAGCCGTTGGGGGGAGTGGGATTCGGCAAAGCGGCGCCCGGGCAAACCCACCCGACGGTTTTCTTGAGTGGTACCGTCCAGGGAGTCCGTGGATTGCATCGTTGCGACGATGGGACTGGGGCGACCTGGGTCCGGATCAATGATGACGACCATCGATACGGGAATCCGAGTTGGATGCAGGGGGACCAGAACATCTTCGGTCGCTGTTACGTCGCGGCGGGCGGTCGTGGCATCCTTTATGGGGATGTTTCGATCGTCTCCCCGACCGTCACCCCGACGTCGGCTTGCGGAGTGAGCCCCTGTACCGACACCCCCACCGGAACACCCACCATGACTCCAACCCTCACCCCGGCGCCCTGTCTTTACCTTCTCCACGGATGCGACAACCTCACGGAGAATGGAACGTGGTCGGGCGCCAACGCTTCACGGGGCGTGGTGGCGAGTTGCCCGGTCACCAACGCGTTGCCCTCGGAAGGAAGCGGATGCTTGGCGGTGACCGTTCTCACGGGTTCCACCTATAACGCCGACATGATGAACCTGTCCGGTTTCACGCCATCCCATTTCGCGGGTTACGCGACGCTGATGGCCGATGTCTATTTCCCGCCGGAGATGGTTGAGGGCCAGGGTTGGGCCCAGTTGATGCTCATCGGTGACTCCTCGTCCAACGGGATCTGGTTCCAGAACCTCTCGAGCGGCTTGCTTACCGTGACGGCGGGCCTCAAGACCTATTCCTTCGCGCTGGATTATCCCGGCGCGCTTACCAGCGGGATGGCCATTTCGAAGCTGGTGTTCATTTTCAACGCCCAGAACGCCACGACGGGGACCGTGTACGTGGATAACATCCGCTTGGTGAACCCGTGCGGAGTTCCCACCCCCACCATGACGATGACCGCGACCCTACCCTTTGCCGACACCGCGACCTTCACGCCCAGCCCGACGCCAACCGAGTCGCTCACCGTCACCCACACGTGGACGCGCACGCCCACCTGCGCTGGGACCTGCGTGGGGACAGCCACGCTCACCGAAACACCCACGTTCACTTGGACTCCCTCTTTCACGCCGACATCGACCGAAACCCCTGAAGTCACTCACACGCCATCGCGGACCGCGACTCCGGATTCCGCGTTTCAAATGCCTCGTTCGCCTGTCATCCCTTATCCCAATCCCGTTCGCGAGGGGGATGAGGTCACCGTGGGGGTGACCCTGTTGGAACCGGGAACCGCCCAGGTCCAGTTGTTCACGACGGCGTACCGCAAGATGCGCGAGACGACTTTGACCGCCCTACCGATGGGCTTCACCCCGGCGCGGATCGTCCTGCGGGACCGCGAGGACAAGCCCCTCGCCAACGGCGTTTATTTCATCCGTGTCATATCCGGCGACCAGATCTCCATCGGCAAACTGGTGATTCGGCGCTGAACTGGGAAACCGGCGAAGTTCGGCGGGATTTCCCCTTGTTCTCGATCCATCGCGGTGAAGCGCCCCTGTTGAAAGTGACTGCGGTTCCTGTCGCGCCTAGCCTTGCGGAGGGCGGTCGGAGGTAGAATGCCCCCATGAGTTTCTCTCCCACCGAGGCCATCCGCGTCTTCTCGGGTTTCCGCCCCTTCCAGGACATCATTCACTATTACGT
>CAZSKE010000422.1:0-2621 GCA_964607325.1 uncultured bacterium
TTCTCTCGGTGATTATAGCGAGGGGGAAACACCCGTTCCCATCTCGAACACGGAAGTTAAGCCCCTCAGCCCTGATGGTACTGCCCATGTCTTGGGTGGGAGAGTAGGACATCGCCGGGGATAATAGGCCCGGTCGCCCTAAAGGCGGCCGGGCCTTTCTTTTTATGCCCGGCCCCCTAACAGCCCGAAGGGCTGTCTGCGGCCAAACTCCAATACTCCCTACCATCCGCACAAGGGGTCGGGCCTTTTCTATTGTCCGATGTCCTGATGCCTCGCTTCGCTCGGGATTAGGACATCGCCGGGGATAATGGCCCCGACTTCCGAAAGGAAGTCGGGGTCTTCTTTTTTTAGCGGACCGATGTCCTGGCTCTCGGTCGCAATAACGCTCCCTCGGGCTAGGTCATCGCCGGGGATAATACGGCCCGACCCCCTAACAGCCCGAAGGGCTGTCTGCGGCCAAGATCCAAAACTCCCTACCATCCGCACAAGGCCGGCCGGCTCCTTTTTTTTAAAGGAGGGTTGCAACGATGATTCATTCGCCGGTCCCTTCAAAACCATCCAGCGAGCTATTCTTTACTTGAGAACTGAATTCCCTGCCTTGGACTCTTCCCATAAGGGCGTAATTGTGGGGTGTGGGGATGCTAATTTCAGATACAAACGGCGGACGATATTACGGTAAGACTTGTAATGGTGCAGCCCAAAGTCCCACCGCGTTTCCACTTCTACCGTCGGCAATTGATGCCAATCCACATATATTCATGATGTTCATGGATAGTAACAATCGGATTGTTTTCCAAATGGATGGTTCGAATTTACGTGATATCACTTCAAATTTACCTGGGGCAAACCAACCTTTGGGATTCTACATGCAAATCACGCGCACCGATTTGAACAACACTCGTGATTTGGTCTTTTACGACGCTTGGTGTGAATTCGACGCTTGAAAAGGTTGTTTTTCCGAATAAAGCCGCCGCGTGCCTGGGACACCGGCGGTTTTCTTTTTAGGCTGGTATCATTGTAGATGTGAAAGGGGGGATCTGGTGTGCGCCGTTTTGGTTATTCATTGGCTTCAATGCTGGTAATTTTCCTGGTTCCGGCTTGGACTGGCGGCTGGGTATTTGAGCGCGTCAACGTTACGGCAACGGGGGATATTACCGAGAGCGATTGTCGCGAAAGTGTTTTGAGTATGGACGGCCGTTTCGTAGCGTTTTGGTCGACAACAAACAACACTATTCCCGGCGTGGTAGGCATTCAAGTTTACGTGAAGGATAGGCAGACGGGCGCCTTGGAATGCGTCAGCGTGAATTCAGCCGGACAGCCCGCCAACGCCCAAAGTAACGGCCCAT
The DNA here is from genome assembly GCA_964607325.1 of uncultured bacterium. Taxonomy (GTDB): domain Bacteria; phylum Oederibacteriota; class Muellerivitia; order Muellerivitales; family Muellerivitaceae; genus CAZSKE01. The sequence goes on from CAZSKE010000422.1 coordinate 1,347, forward strand.
CAATAAGCCAGGATGGACGTTTCGTGGCATTCCAATCCTTGGCCACCAACCTGACGGCGGTGGACGCGAACGCCAATTGGAATGTTTACGTTTACGACCGTTTAAATAAAACTGTTGAATTGGTGAATGTCTCCTCCGCGGATGAGCCGGGAAATAATAAGGCCTATTGGCCTTCCATTAGTGCGGATGGCCGCTTCGTAACCTTTTATTCTTACGCCACCAATCTGGTTACATCTCCGGAAGTATCAGTGATGCAGGTCTATGTTCGTGACCGGGTGACCGGTACAACTGAATTGGCGAGTGTAAATAATGGGGGGCAACCCGCCGAAATTGGCGCTTCAACGTCTGGAATCAGCGGCGACGGACGGTGGGTGGCATATGAGTCTCTCGCGAACAACTTGGTGCCTGGTATAGCCGGACCTCCTTACCAGCTTTATCTTTATGACCGGATAACGAAAACGGTTCAATGTATAAGTGTCAATAACAGTGGGGTTCCCGGGAACGGTGGGAGTAGCCATCCTGTCTTAAATGGGGATGGAAGCGTAGTGGTATTTTGGTCAGTCGCGGATAATCTGGTTGCTGACGATGTTAATGGTACCGCCGATATATTCGTTTTTTCCAGATTAACAGGAATGTTGGAATTGGCCACAAAGGATGCATCCGGGAATCAAATTCTAGATGGAACTATACCCACCAAGGGCATTTCACAAAATGGCGATAAAATAACGTATGGGAGTTACAAGTACCCTGGCCAGGTGTACTTGTGGGATAGGAACACCGACACCCGTATGATGGTCAGTGAGGATACCGGGGGCGTCAAAGGGAATAACGATAGTGCTTATCCGGGGATCAGTGGTGATGGTAATTGTGTCGCTTTTACATCCTGGGCCACCAACCTTCTTGTTCCGGATACTAATGCAGGTGAAGATATTTTCGTAACTTGTTTGATGCCGCCTGTTTGGCCCACCGACACCCCGACGCCTCTGCCCACGTCTACTCCCGCATTCACACCGACTATTGCAACTCCAATCCCCGATTGCCGTGATGGTCACCCCGTACCACCCATCATCTACCCCAATCCTGCAAAGGACTGTGTTGTAGTTCAAGTCAGGTCATCTCTTTGCCAAAACGTCGAATGGATGAAGATCAAAATTTATACAACTGCTTATCGCAAGCTGGCGGAGATGTCGTTTGGACCACAGACAGCGGGCGTTTTGGACTGTTCTGTCAACTTTCCAGGTGTAAAAGAAGTGGGCCGGTTCACGCGGCCTGAGC
>CAZSKE010000423.1:0-2614 GCA_964607325.1 uncultured bacterium
GCGAGGACACACGGCGAGGCACGCGACTTGCCGTGTTCTCGTTTACATATGGCGAGAACGCAAGGCGAAGCGACTGTTCAAGGCCCGAAGCGCGCCATTCCTCGTCCAAAACGCTTTTTTCCCCGTTCCACACGATAGCCCCCTCTGGTACCCTATCGGGACCCTGGAAACCCCGGTGGAAACCATCCCATCTCGGATCATCCCATGCGATGCCTAGTCACCGGCGGCGCCGGTTTTGTCGGCTCTCACCTCGCGGACGAACTCCTCTCCAGGGGCCACCAAGTCACGGCGCTCGACAACCTGATCACCGGCCGGATGGAAAACCTGGCCCACCTGAAGGGCCGTCGCGACTTCCGATTCATCCGAGCCGACATCACCCGGCCGCTTCCTTCCTCACTCGGCCGTCACGACCGCGTGTACCACTTGGCTTCCCCCGCCTCACCGGTCGGCTACACGCTTCATTCCATCGAGACCATCCTGACCAACTCGGTGGGCACCCTGAACCTTCTGGCGGATTGCCGGAAACGCCGCGCCCGGTTCCTGTTCGCGTCCACCAGCGAAGTGTACGGCGACCCGGCCCTCCACCCCCAGAAGGAAACCTACTGGGGCAACGTGAACTCCTTCGGGCCCCGCTCCTGCTACGATGAATCCAAGCGGCTCGGCGAGGCCATGGTCTACGAGGCGCTCCGAAAGTGGCGCGTGGACGCGCGCGTGGTGCGTATCTTCAACACCTACGGGCCACGCTTGAACGAGAACGACGGCCGCGTGGTGTCCAACTTCATCGTCCAGGGACTGCGGGGCGAGAAGCTCACCGTTTACGGCGACGGCAGGCAAACGCGCAGTTTCTGCTATGTTTCCGACTTGGTGGACGGCCTCATCCGGGCCATGGAAAAACCCGGAACCCGCGGAGGGGTGTTCAACCTCGGGAATCCCCGCGAAACCCCGGTCAAGGAATTCGCGCTTGGGGTCTTGAGAATCCTGGGTCTTCCACGCTCCAGGATGACGATGAAGCCGCTCCCCCAGGATGACCCGACCCGCCGCCGCCCGGACATCTCACGAGCCAAAAAGGTCCTCGGGTGGCGGCCCCGCGTCACGCTGGAAGAAGGCTTGTCCCGCACCGTCGAATGGTACCGACCGCGGATCGGAAGCCGAGGCAAAACTCTTTTCACCCCAAAGTCCACCCCCGCGACGTCGCCCGGTCGGCGCGACCGAACCTGTCGGGCCTCGCGCCGGAGGGCGCGTTCATCGAAGGGCGCTTTCACGAAGTAATATCGCGGCATGTGGGTCTTTGGGGTTCCAATGCCTTGGGGGGGTCGAAAACCGTTTTGAAAACGGTAATAATTTGCCGATCCTAAGTCCATAGGAAGCCCATGAAAGCCGCCATCCTCTACCCACCGTTCCGCAAAGAGGGCGAGTTCCCGCTCCTCACGCAGAACCGTCACCTGAAATTCTCCAAATCGCACGAAGTCCGGATTTTCCCCCTCGTGCCGGGCCATTTGGCCACCCACCTCAAGAGCCTGGGCCACGACGTCCTGTTCCTTGACGGCATCAACCGGCGCATGTCGGACGCGGAATTCGAAACCCGCCTCAAGGCCTTCGGCCCCGAGATCGTTTTTCTGGAGACCAAAACCCCCATCGTTCCCCGCCACTGGGAATACGTGAGCGAACTGAAACAACTCCTGCCGGGCCTCAAGACCGTCCTCATGGGCGACCACGTGTCGTTCTTTCCCGCCGAATCCATCGAGAACAGCCAGGTGGATTACGTGATGACGGGCGGGGATTACGATATCGTTGGCCGCGACTTGGTGGAGCACCTTTGCGGCCGGGGACCCTTGCCCCCGGGCCTCTGGTTCAAGGGTCCCGACGGCAAACCCCAAACAACGGGCCCGCATCAGCTCACGGACGACCTCGACAGCCTGCCCTTCCTGGACCGCGAGCTCACCCGGTACCAGGACTACGGCGAGGCTTACCTGCTCAAGCCCACCGGTTATATCCTGACCGGCCGCGGTTGCGGCGCCCCGAGGGAGTCCGGCGGAGGCGGCGTCGGGCTGTGCACTTTCTGCATATGGCAGCACGCCTTGTGGGGCCGCACGGCCCGGTTGCGATCGCCCGCCAACGTGGCGGCGGAAATACAGGAATGCGTCGAGCGGTACGGCATCTGGGAATTTTTCGACGACAACGAATCCGGCCCCATCCACAGCCTGGAATGGCTGAAGGAGTTCCACCGGGAGCTGAAATCCCGCCGTTTGCTGGGCCGGTTCCAATTCTCCTCGAACTGCCGGGCCGACACCTTGACCGAGGAGGTGGTGGATCTCCTGGTGAAATGCGGGTGGCGTCTCCTCAAGATCGGGTTGGAATCGGGCGACGACTACACCATCAAGCACCTGGCCAAATGCGAGACCGTGGATCTCATCTCCCGCGGCGTGAAGCTGGCCAAGGACCGGGGACTGCGGGTGATGCTCACCACCATGATGGGGTATCCCTGGGAGACCGAGGAGCAGGTCCGTCGGACCTACGAGGTCACCCGCGAGCTGTTGAACTACAAGGTCCGGTGCGGGGACTGCATGCAGGCCTCGGTGGTCATCGCATATCCAGGCACCCCCTTGTGGAAGGA
>CAZSKE010000424.1:0-2613 GCA_964607325.1 uncultured bacterium
CCCCGCAAGGATAGGTTTCAAGGTTTTCATAGGACGCCCCGGAAGGGCTCAACCGGCTTTCCACAAGCCGCCATTCCCCGACGCGCCAAGGAACGCGGAATCCCCGCAGGCGTTCGCGCCAATTCGCCGCCGCCAAGACGCCCGCCGAGGGATCGCCCACCCGCGCAAGGGTTAGATGAGGAACAAAGGGTTTGCCGTCCGGGGCGAAGCCCAGGGCGCTTAAGCCCTCCCGGATTCTCCCGGCCGCCTTGCCCCACTCCCCCTCCGGATCGGTCGCCCGGATATAAAGAACCTTGGGGCACTCGAGACGCGGGAACGCGCCAATGCCTTCCAATTCGGAACGAAAGCATGGAACCGCTCGCCCAGTCTCGAGCAGGAAATCCCCGAGGGGCTTGAGGCGCTCATCGCGGGTCTCGCCGAGGAAACACAAGGTGACGTGCCACTGACACGCCGGAACGGGCCTCAATCCCCTCACCCGATCCCACCCGGGAGGCAAGGCCTCTTCGAGCGCCGCGCGGACATCGGAAGGCGGAAACGCCCCGACGAAAAGACGCCGCCCCATGGGTTGATTCGCCCCCTTCGTCCACCCAAACCATCCACTGGCCGTTAGCGGCCTACCGTCGCCATCGCCGGCGGCCGAAAAACCGTTTTGCGACCTGCCCCCAGAAGCCTGGGGGCAGGCGCGACCCAAAAGGGTCGCAAAGCGCGCCCGCAGTCACGGGATTCGAGCGAATCGCCACGAACGCCTTATTTCCAGCCGGGGATTTTTCAGCGTCCGGTCAGTCTTCCATCGGCAACCCGAGGCAATGGCGCCGGACCATCTCAAGGGCCGCCTGGGCCGCTTTGCGTTTGACGGTTTCGCGGGGGCCCGTGAAACGGAATTCCCGGACCCACGAGTGGGCTTCATCGGCCAGCGCCGTGTAAACCAAACCGACGGGTTTCTCGCCCGTGGCGCCTCCGGGTCCCGCGATCCCGGTGGTGGCCAACCCCAGATCCGAGCCATCCGCCGCTCGACAACCCTTGGCCATGGCCAAGGCCGTCTCCCGGCTGACGGCGCCATGCGCGCGGATCAGCTCCGAAGGCACTTTCAACAACTCGGTTTTTGAAAGATCGGAATACGTGACATAAGCCCGTCGAAAGTAACGCGTGGAACCCGGGACCTGGGTCAACCGGTGGGCCACCAGACCTCCGGTCAGGGATTCCCCCAACGCCAAGGTCAGGTTGCGCGTGTCCAGAAGACGGCCCACGATGGTTTCCAGGTCGTCGCGATCCCACCCGTAAATGTGGTGGGGCAGGAGGGCGGTCATTTTCTTGCCAAGGCCGTCCAGCAATTCCAAGGCCGCCGCGTCGCCCTCGGCGCGGGCCGTCAACCGGACATCCACTCCCTCGGCGTGAGCCAACACCGCCACGGTGGGGTTCAGCGAATTCTCAAAAAGCTCCAGGATCCTCTCGTTGAGCTGGGATTCAGGCAGTCCCGTGGTTCGGTAGGTCCGCGAGAGAATGACCACGCGGCCCGGATTCATTTCCCGCAGTTTCGGTTCCAACTGCGTTTCGAACATGGCCTTCATCTCGGAAGGCACCCCCGGCAGGCAGGCCATGAACGATTTGCCCGCCTTGGACAGAAAGCCGGGCGCCGTGCCCGACGGGTTGGAAAGGACGGTGGCGCCCTGGGGCAAGAAGGCCTGGTTGGCGTTGGTCTTGGGATAAGCCTGATTGCGGGAGCGGTACCTCTCCTCGATCTCCTTGGAAAGGTCCTCGTGGAATATGAGGGGTTTCTGCAAAGCCCGGGAAGCGGCCTTGCGCGTCACATCGTCCACCGTGGGCCCGAGTCCCCCCGTGACGACCACCAGACCGCTTCGGGAAAGCGCCTGGCGGAAAGCCTCCTCCATGCGCCGCTCGTTGTCGCCGACGGACTGGATGTGAAAAACGTTGAATCCAAGCCGGGCCAGGTTCCCGGCGATCCAGGCGGAATTGGTGTCGGTGGACTGCCCCAGGAGCAATTCGGTGCCGACCGCGATGATTTCAGCGTCCATGGAAACCCAAGCCCCCGATTCGGAAACCTTTTGAAGCCCTGATTATAACCTCAAAACCCTGGGGAGGGTTGACGCGCGGACGACCGACCGGGGGATGACGCGTGAGCGCCGTTGGGGTTAGGAGAGGGTCGCGCTTAATGCAAGACGAGGCAGTGCAGTCCGCCCGCGCCCCAAACGAACATCGGCAAGGGAACGACTTGATAGCCGCACTTTTCAATCATCCGTTTTTGCGAGGCGAAAACGGGGTTCTCGCCGCTCGCGGCCTCGTTGAATGCCCGCCACACATCCTCGACCGCCTGCATCACCATCGAAAAGGTGGAGTCGTTGGGCGAGTCCTGCCAAGCGGCGCCCCAAGCGTGCAGGTAGTGGAGCGAAGCCTTGATCCGGTCCTGGGGCGTGGGGCCGTTGTCTCTAGCCCGATGATCCGGGTATTTGGGGAGCAAAACCACTTGGCGGCTCGAAGACCGGTCGAAATACTTGACGAGATTGGCGGGACCCCGGGCGGGATGATCCGCGAACGGAAGTCTTTCCACGCGATAACCCAAAGCGGAAAGCTCCAAGGCCGCGCGGTTGTACTCAT
>CAZSKE010000425.1:0-2600 GCA_964607325.1 uncultured bacterium
GAGTCTGGGCCGTATCTCAGTCCCAGTGTGGCCGATCACCCTCTCAGGCCGGCTAACCATCGTCGCCTTGGTGGGCCGTTACCCCGCCAACAAGCTAATGGTGCTTGAGCCGATCCACCAGCGATAGCTTGCGCCATCTTTGACCTCAGCCTCCGTGGAAGCCGTGGTCTCATTCGGTATTAGCACACCTTTCGGCATGTTATCCCAATCTGGAGGGCACGTTACCCAAGTATTACTCACCCGTTCGCCGCTCTACTCATCCCTTGCGGGACTTTCTCGCTCGACTTGCATGTCTGAGACGCACCGCCAACGTTCGTCCTGAGCCAGAATCAAACTCTCCAATGTAATTACATTGAAAAAGTCTTAGGCTCGTCTCAAAAATCTTTTTGACAGGCACCCAACGTCTCGATCCCTTTCGGGATCGGGTGCACGCTATTTAGTTTTCAAAGACCCGGACTGAAGGTGGAACCCATTTGGTTCCGTTACATCCACGCCAAAAAACGGCGCGGTTCCCAACGCAGGGACGACAAATCCCAGCGGCGCGAATCGCGTCGCAATCGAGCAAGTCGATTGGGGTGGTGGATTTTACCGCTTCAAAGAACCTCTTTTCCCGGGGGCAACCGGGAAAAGCCGGTTACGGGAAGACCCTCAACGAGGAGGGGACGTTGTTATACTTAAGACGGCCGAACCCGTCAAGTCTTTCATGAAAAAATAACGTATTTAATTGATTTTAAACCCTTAATTGTCTCGTTTATTCGCTTTTCCCTGTGACCCGTAAATACTGTTTTCCGCAACGCAGTATTCCAGATCCACCGCGCGGAACATCGATGGGCGCGGCGAAGCCCTCAACCCTTTGGGGTTCCCCCGGCTCAACACCCCACTGGACGGCGCCCTGCTCCAATAACCGTTTGGCGTCCGTCTTGGATTTAGCGACCCCGGCTTGGATCAGGAAATCGGCGGCTTTATAGACGCCCGCGGGCATTTCCATTTTTTGGTAATCCACGGTCGCCGAAAAATCCCGGCGGCTCTCGAAATACCGGGCCGCTTCCCCCGCGGCCGCTTCCCCATGAAACCGCGCGGTGATCTCGAGCGCGAGATCGGCTTTGACCTTTCGGGGATGGGCCTCGCCTTTTCCCACCCGCTCCCGGAGCGCGCGTTGTTCCGCGGGATCGAGAACGGAAAGCAACTCATAGTACTTCCACATTAAATCGTCGGACACGCTCATGGTTTTCGCGTACATGTCGTGAGCCGGCTCGGTCACGCCGATGGTGTTGCCCAGGCTTTTGGACATTTTCTTGACGCCATCCAAACCTTCCAGGATGGGCATGGCCAGGATGACCTCGGGGGATTGCTGGGATTCGGCTTGAAGCGCCCTTCCCACGAGGCAATTGAATTTCTGGTCCGTTCCACACATTTCCACGTCGCTTTGAAGCACCACCGAATCGTATCCCTGGATCAGCGGGTAAAGGAGCTCGTGAAGGCTGATGGGCTTCCCCTCCTTGAGCCGGTTGGTGAAATCGTCCCGCTCCAGTATGCGGGCCACGGTGTGCTTCGAGGCCAAACGAATCACGTCCTCGAAGGACATGGGACGACACCATTCGCTGTTTCTCCGGATGGTGATCTTCGCAGGATCATCGTCCAGAACCTTGAAAACCTGATCCAGATAGGTCCGGGCGTTTTCCTCCACTTGGTCCCTGGAAAGCGGGGGCCGCGTCACCGTCTTGCCCGTGGGATCCCCGATCATGGCCGTAAAGTCCCCGATGAGGAACTGGACCTGGTGGCCCAAGTCCTGAAATTGGCGTAGTTTTCTCAACACCACAGTATGCCCCAGATGGATGTCGGGCGACGTGGGGTCCATCCCCAGCTTCACCCGCAAGGGGCGGTTCCGGGCGGCGGATTCCTGGAGTTTCGCGAGGAACTCGGCGCGCGAAATCACCTCGGCGGTTCCCGAGAGGAGGATTTCCAGCTGTTCTTCAGGGGGGCGAAAGGTGCTCATGGCGGGACAGGATACAAGGGAAGCGGCCCACGGCCAAGTCTCCACAGGAAAAAACCAGCCACTTCCCTTATAATACGCCCCTATGGCTAGGATACCCCGTCCACACAAGATCGCCCCGATCCCCCCGCGCCCGCCCGCCGCGACCAGGAATAATCCGCCCTGGATCAAGATCCTGTTCCTGGTTTTCTTCCTGGTGTGCGGGGCCGGCTTGGGTGTCCTCTACGCCTATCTGCGGGAATTACCCGACTTGAGAGCCTTCAACGATCCTCCCCAAGCCACCCGCATCTACGACATGAACGGCCAGCTCATCAGCCAGATCTGGCTGGAACAACGGACCATGGTCTCGCTGTCGAAGGTTCCCCAAGACCTCCAAAACGCCGTGTTGGCCACCGAGGACGTGCGGTTCTACAAGCACTGGGGTATCGACGTTTTCGGCATCCTGCGCGCCTTTTTCATGAACGTCCGAGCGGGCCGCGTCGTGGAAGGCGGATCCACCATCACGCAACAATTGGCCCGGAATCTGTTCCTGGGCCAGGAACAGACCCTTTCGAGAAAAATCCGGGAAGCGCTCCTGGCCTTACAGCTTGAGCGGAATTTTTCCAAG
>CAZSKE010000426.1:0-1564 GCA_964607325.1 uncultured bacterium
TGGGCCGGATGTGTTTGTCCACCACACTGCCATTCAGGGCGAAGGTTACAAGTCTCTGAATGAAGGGGATCGGGTTGAGTTTGAGGTCATCCAGGGCGAGAAGGGCCCCAAAGCCCAGAACGTCGTCAAGCTCTGATCCGTCCAGTCGAACGAAAGCCTCCGCTGGAAACAGCGGGGGCTTTTTTTATTGTCGCGAACCCGCCTTGACGACTGTCATGGTGAAAAACGCGCCCCGTCGTTAACTGATCCCGAGCCTCATTCCCACCGAGGATTTCCCCCATGTCCCCCTGCTGTCATCAATGCGAAAGCGGTTCAGGATCCTGCTGTCGAAAAATCATCGGTGTCGTGGTGATCTTGATCGCGTTGGCCGCCGCCGGGCGCTGGATTTTTCACTGGTTCTGAAATCGCGTCGCGCCTGAGACTTCCGCGCCTTTACCTCACCGCCTTGCCCACCGTCGGCCGGATTTCCGCGCCGCGCGCCGGATTCTCGATGGCCTTCAAATATTCCTTCAACAATTCCGAAAGATAACCGTTGATCGCCTTCTCGTCCTGGGGCTTCAAGGCGCGGCGGCTGTATCGCAATTTGCGCGCCTGGAGAAAATCCTCCCTCGCCCCACGCGTGTCGCCCAGGAAATACCGCATCGCGCCACAGATGAAAAGCCATTCCTTGCGGGTCCCCCGATTCGCGTCCAAACGCGCTTGCGGGTCGGCGATGGCGAGGGCCTTCGCGCGCGCGCCTCGAGCCGCTTCGGCTCGTCCGTCCCTCTCCAGATGGTGCCCCAGCACCCGGTAGAAACGGCACCAAAACTCGTCGTCGTTTCCCAGGATCCCATAGACCTTCTCGGCCACCGCCAGACGCTCGACCATCGGGATCATCGTGTAGCGGGCGGAAGGCCAACCCATCCGAACGCCCCGGAGGGTGGCTTTCAGTTGATTTCGTTTTTGCTTCGAGACGCCCTTCAGTTCCCAATCCCAATACCAGCAAATGAAGTTGCAGTTGGAACAACGATAGAGGGACTCGGACGCGGTATAGGGCCAAAAAACATACTCAAATCGTTCGGGTCGTCGGTACGTGGCGCGATCGGCCGCGCCCGGTCGCGCGAAATCATTGGCGGTCCCGCATAGCCCGCAACGCCTCACGACGGGCGTCCAAGTCGCCTCGTCGCCGCTGGCGGCCCCGGCAACGCCGGCCATGAGAAAAAGCAGGATGACCATCCGTGTCACGCGTGTCATGCGCCGCTCAAAACGCGATGGACTCTCCGGTCGCGGTTCACCCACAGACGCGACGCGCCAACCGAAGGAAAACCCCTCGACTCGATCAATCATGATGTCTTCCGGACGATTCCGCGCTCGCCAGGAATTTCTTGACCTTTTCCCAGAACGGCATCGAGTACAACCCCATGAGTTCCAGGACCCCGATGATCAGGAAATACCAGAACCCCGACAGGAAAAGATCCCGCCCGGGGCTCCAGTGTTCCACGCTGCTCGGCAGGTGGAAAACGGTAATGCACCCGAGATAGATCACGAAACCCAGAAACCACCGTCCGGCCAGGCTCGCCAAGGC
>CAZSKE010000426.1:1574-2586 GCA_964607325.1 uncultured bacterium
AACGATGGAACCAGAACCCCAAGTAAGTGGCCAGGGTGGCCACCGCGAAAATCAGCAAACCTTCCCAGCCGAACGTCGAGAAAGAAACAATGACGTAAAGGGCCAACACAAGCCAAAAAAGAATCTTCAGGAACAACGGCCGGGTCCCCCCGGGACCCCGAAGATTCGCCAGGATGGCCAGGAACGGGAAGGAGTGGATGACCAGGAACTGGATCTGAAACAGTTTCGTCAGGCTTCGATCGGAAATCGCGCTCGGCCCCTCCGGCCACACCAGGGCGCGCGCATAGCACAAAGCCAGGATAAAGGGGCCCAGGGAAGCCCAGAGCGCCTCGTTGCGGGGCGGGCGCGATTCCGGAACGCGGTCGCCCGGGACGATGGTTTCCATGGCCATGGAATAATTCTACCCCGCCCCGCCGAACCCGTCGCTTACTTTCCCGGCTCCGAAGCCGGGGAAAGTTGGAGCACCGTGATCGAATAAGGCGGAAAACCGCGAGAGAAAACATCGGTCCATGACACGGGAACGAACTCCGTGGGAGGTTTCGAGGGATCCGCGTGGTACGGCAGGGAGGCCGTCGACCACTCGTAGTTATTCTTGTCGAACCGCCAGCCCCGCGCTTTCGAGGTTGGCGTGAAGCCCTCCAGCTCGAGGGTCGTTGGAATGGTCCTCTCGGCGTCCTTGTTCACCACGAGCAACGCCAGCTTTCCATCCGGGCGCCGGTTGGCGTACACCGCCAGCTTGGCGTCCGGGCTGACGGCCTGAACCAGCGCGTGGTCCTTTTCATCGCCGGGGGAGGCCCAATAGTTGGAAAGCATTTTCATGGCCCAATAATCCGCCCGTTCCTGGTATTGGTACGGCCCTTCCTCGGCCTGGAGGTAACCATGATCCGCGCCCTTGGGATCCTTGATGGCGCTTCCCCCGTTCAGCACGTCCCACATGGTGGCGTAGCCTCGACTCCCGAAATGCCGGATGATCTCAGCCAGGTATTGCGACAGCCAAAGACCGTTCTCCAAA
>CAZSKE010000427.1:0-2562 GCA_964607325.1 uncultured bacterium
GCCTTCGCCAAGCAGTTGTCGGAGTTGGCGGACGTCTATGTGAACGATGCCTTCGGGACCGCGCACCGCGCGCACGCCTCCACCGAGGGCATCACGAAGTGCTTGCCCAAATCCGCGGCGGGTTTCCTGATGATGAAGGAGATCCAATACCTGGGCAAGGCCGTCTCCAACCCGGATCGTCCTTTTGTGGCCATCGTGGGCGGCGCCAAGATCTCTGGGAAGATCGAGGTCATTCAGAACCTGATCAACCTCGCGGACACCGTCATCGTGGGCGGGGGCATGGCGTATACCTTCTTCAAGTCCCAGGGGTATGAGGTCGGCAAGTCGCTCCTGGAGGCCGATAAGGTGGACCTGGCCAAGGCCACCTTGGAGAAGTCCAAGAGCTTGGGCAAACCCCTGGTCCTGCCGGTGGACAACGTCATCGCTCAGGACCTGAAGGAAGGTGTCCCCACGCGAGTGGTGTCTTCCGACCAGATTCCGTCGGACTGGGAGGGGCTGGATGTCGGCCCCGAAAGCCTCAAAAAGTTCGAAGGGGTCTTGTCGAAGGCCAAGACGATATTCTGGAACGGCCCGGTGGGGGCGTTCGAAGTCAAGCCCTTCGACAAGGGCACCCTGGCCATCGCCCAGATGCTGGCGCAGGCCACGGGGCGTGGCGCCTCGACCATCGTGGGCGGCGGCGATTCGGTCGCGGCGGTCACCCAGATGAAGCTGAACAGCAAGATGTCCCACATCTCCACCGGTGGCGGAGCCTCCTTGGAGTTCATGGAGGGCAAGGAACTGCCGGGCATCGTGGCCCTGACGGACAAGTAACAGAAGCGTTTCGGAATGAGGAAATCGGAGCTGGGAACGATCTTCCCGGCTCCGCGGTCCTCCACAACCATTCCTCATTCCTGATTTCGGATTCCAAATTTCCTTTCGGAGGTTTTCATGAGGACGCCGATCATCGCCGGCAACTGGAAGATGTACAAGACTGTGAGGGAATCCGTGGAGTTCGCCAAGGCGCTCCGGGAGAAGTTGACGGACGTGAAGGACCGGGAAGCGCTGGTGTGCCCGACGTTTCTCGCCGCCGCCGCGGTGGCGGACGCGCTGAAGGGAAGCCCGATCCAGGTGGGGAGCCAGGACGCGCATTGGGAGAACGAGGGAGCCTTCACGAGCAACGTGAGCCCCGCCATGTTGAAGGATGCCGGCATCCGGTACTGCATCCTCGGCCATTCCGAGCGGCGGCAGTATGAACGGGACTCGGACCAGGTCATCAACAAGAAACTCAAGAACGTGCTGAAAAACGGCTTGCGGGGCATCGTGTGCGTGGGCGAGACGCTCCAGGAACGCGAGGCCGGCAAGACGAACAACGTCATCGAGACGCAGTTCAAGGGCTGTTTCGAGGGAATCACGGAATCGGACCTGTCTTCCATCGTCATCGCCTATGAGCCCGTTTGGGCGATCGGCACGGGCAAGACCGCCACGCCCTCCATGGCGCAGGAAGTCCACGCTTTCATCCGGGGATTGTTGAAGGCGAAGTTCAGCGGCGCGGCCGCGGAAGCCATGCGCGTTCAGTACGGGGGAAGCGTCAAGCCCGAGAACGTGAAAGACCTGATGTCCCAGCCGGACATCGATGGAGCCCTCGTGGGCGGAGCCAGCTTGAAGGTGGATTCCTTCCTCGCGCTGGTCAACTACTGATCCAAGCCGCACAAGGCGGTGGATGGCGGATAGCTGTTTGCTTTCGGTTAAACTATCCGCTATCCACTGGAAGGCCGATCCCCCGAAAACGCCTTATTTTTTGGTGGTTTATTTGTGGCCTTTCTGTTGTCGTTTTAACGTAAAATAAGACTTGGCAACCAAAATTAAACCTATAGAATGCGTTGGTTTCCTTTTCAAGCAAACCGGAGTTTCCTTTTAAACCACTCTTAAACCTTTGGAGCCTTTCATGATGACCGTTTTGACGATCCTGCAGGCCCTGTTGGCCGTGATCCTGATCGGCGTGGTGCTGATCCAGGAACCGAAATCCACCGGCGGCGGCCTCTTTTCAGGTACCGGACAGAGTCTCCTGGGAACCAGCGGAAAGACTTTTTGGACCAAGTTCACCACCACCCTCGCCTCTTGTTTCTTTCTTCTTTGCCTGGTGATGGCGGCCGTGCCCCAAAAGAAAACAAGCGCGAGCGCCGTGGCGGAACAAATTCAAAAACAGCAGGAGGAGGCGGCGAAAATACCTCCGGTCAGCGCGCCCGCGTCGACCGCGCCCGGAGCTCCGGTTCCGGCCCCCGCGGGGGCCCAACCCGCGCAAGCGCCCAAACCAGCCGCCGCCTCGAAACCCGCGCCGGTCAAGGCGCCGGCCCAACCGTGAGACTCGGCGGCGCGAACCAGCGTCCTCGGGCGACCCTGAAACAGATCGCCAAGCATTGCGGCGTGTCCCACACGACCGTCTCCATGGTCATCAACAACAGCCCCCGAATCTCGCCTGAAACCCGCGAGAAGGTGCTGACCGCCATCAAGAAGTTCAATTACCACCCCAACGCGGCGGCTCGAAGCCTCGTCATGTCGCGCACCAACACCCTGGGGCTGGTG
>CAZSKE010000428.1:0-2547 GCA_964607325.1 uncultured bacterium
GAGCTCGAGATGGGGTCGCGTGCACATGGTTCCAGCTACATTCTAGCGTCAATCCCGCGCTTTTTTCATGGATTGACGGAGCTTGACGGGCATAATATGAGCTGTTGTCATCTTATAAAACCGGGTGGAAGAAGAGGCTTTCCGTGAAGCTATTATGCCTCAGCGATTACCGTGGCGCGTCGGAAATGCTTTCGCCTCTTTCCGAGCGTATCCAAGAGGAACAACCCGAACTGATCCTGTATTGCGGCGGATCCATGAAAGGCTCGGCGCGCCTCGCGGAGTATAACAACGCCCGCAAGTTCCACGGAAAGCCCTCGATGGATTCCCCGGAGATCCAGCGCGAGATGGAAGAAGACGATGAGCATCTGCGACGTTTCATGCTTTTCCTCGCCGACACCCAGAAAATGGCCTACGTTCTCCCGGGGATGAGTGACGCGCCGGAATCCCTTTATTTCAAGATCGTCTATTCCTTCCACCAGATTTATCCCAATTTCCGGCCGTGCCATGAGCAGGTGTGGGCCGATGAATCGTTTCTCGTCACGGGTTTCGGCGGGGATCTGAGCGTGGGGGATGACGACCGGCAGTTTCTTCTCCAATACACCCCGCCCTGGGCGGAGTTCGCCACTCGGCGTCTGCCTTACATGCCGGGGAACAAGATCCTCCTGACGTATTCCCCGCCCGTCTCCCGTCTTGACATCGCCGACGGTGAGAGGCTCGGCGTGGTTTTCGTCAATGAGCTTATCGAAAAAGTCGAGCCGCGCTTGCTGGTGTGCGGAAGGGCCCATTCCGGGCAAGGCCGTGTGCTGATGGGGTCCACCGTGGTGGTGAATCCAGGCGCGCTTTTTCTGGGACAATATGCCATCGTGGACTATCCCTCCCTCTCGGTTCGTTTCGAGAAGCTCGCCGACCTGAGCGACTTCGAATAATTGTCGACACCCGAAAATACGGCGGAGAGCGGTTGGTTGAAACAGTTGGGCGTGAGCCCACCGGTGAATTCAGGCCCGCGCGATTCCGTGACTCATGAGGGCGGCGCGGGCGGACTTCATGGTTGGAAAAGGCGATCGTGACTGAATTGCTGAAACTTGAGAATCTGTGGGTGGAATCCGTTTCCGAGACGCGCGGAGTCGCCCCGACCCCCATCCTGCGCGGAGTGGACCTTTGTATCGCGCCCGGGGAACGCCTGGCCCTGGTGGGGGAATCCGGTTGCGGAAAAACCGTGACCGCGTTGTCCGTTCTGGGATTGTTACCCTCGCCTCCCTTGCGCAAGTCGGGTGGGCGGATCGTATACCATGGCCGCGACTTGGACGGTTTCACGGCGGCGGATTGGAGGGATTTAAGGGGCGGGCGAATCGGCATGATCTTCCAGGAACCGCTCACGTCCCTGAACCCGGCTTTCCGGGTGGGCGATCAGGTGGACGAGGCGGTGCGCGCCCACTCCTCCGCCACCGCGAAGGCCGCTCGCGAGGAGACCTTGCGCCTTTTTCGGGAGACGGGGTTGGCCGATCCCGCGAGGGTGGCGAGCCAATACCCCCACCAGCTTTCGGGCGGAATGTGCCAGCGGATCATGATCGCGATGGCCTTGGCGGGAGGACCGGATCTGCTTTTGGCGGACGAGCCCACGACGGCCCTGGACGTGACGGTTCAGGCGCAGATCCTTGATCTCCTGCGCGAGGAATCCAAGAAAAGAAACCTCGCGGTCCTCCTGGTGACCCACGATCTGGCTTTGGCCGAGGGCTTCGCGGATTCCGTGGCGGTTTGTTACGCGGGGCTTGTGGTGGAACGGGGGCCCGCCACGAATGTTTTCGGAAACGCCGCGCATCCGTACACCGAAGGGCTTCTTCGCGGTCGTCCCTCCGCGAAGCAGGCGGGGCGACTCTTGTTCTCGATTCCCGGAACGCCGCCCTCGCCTTCCGCCTTGCCGAAAGGTTGCGCTTTCTCGAGCCGTTGCCCCAAGGCGCAAGAACGTTGTCGGTTGGAAAACCCCTCGGAACAAGAATGCAGGCCAGGACACAGGACCCGATGCTTCTATCCCTCCGTTCGGTAACCCGAACCTACACCGTGAGCCGAGGGCTTCTCGGCCGCCCCACCGCGCGAGTGGCCGCCCTCCGAGGCGTCAGCTTGGACTTGGCCGAGGGGGAAGTGCTGGGGGTCGTGGGGGAGTCGGGTTGCGGAAAAAGCACGCTGGCCCGGCTGACCGTGGGGCTCGAATCGCCCGACACCGGCCGGATCTTGTGGGGCGGACGCGATTTGTCTGAAATGACGCCCGAGGAAAGACGCCACCTTCGCCGGGACGTCCAGATGGTCTTTCAGAATCCCTTCGCGTCCCTGGATCCCCGGCAGAAGGTGGGAAAAGCCCTGGAGGAACCCTTGGGGGTGTTCGGGGAGGGCTCGGCTCGGGAACGCTCTCGCGCGGCGGAACGCATGCTGGAACGCGTGGGGCTATCGCCGGGCGACGCGGGAAGGTATCCCCACCAGTTCTCGGGCGGTCAGCGGCAGAGAGTGGCCCTGGCCCGCGCGCTCATGTTGCGACCCAAAGCGATTGTTTTG
>CAZSKE010000429.1:0-2546 GCA_964607325.1 uncultured bacterium
AACCGCCAGCAAGCGGCCCATGAGCCCGGTGATCTCGTTTTCGGCCTTCATGCGGTCGGCTTGGTTGCTGGCCCCGATGGCCGCGGCGCGGGCTTGAACGACCTTCGTGAGGGTCTCCTGCTCGAACTTCATGACGCCCTTGACTGTTTCCACCAGGTTCGGGATGAGGTCATGGCGCCTTTTGAGTTGAACGTCGATCTGGCTCCAGGCGTTGTCCGTTTCCACTCGGTATTTGACCAGGGAGTTGTAGATCCAAACCCCGTAAAGGATCGCCGCCACAAGAAGTCCAGCCGCGATCGCCCCCACCCCAAGCACCGCCACGAGCGCCGTCATGGTCAACCTCGCTGGAGGAATTCCTCGAATACCCTCCTACTATAACACCCCTCAAAACCCCAAAAGAAGCCCCTGGGACCCCCCCAGGACGGGAGTCGGGACGCGCTGTTTTATTCCTTTGTTTAACTTGACAGCCTTTGGACCCCCCGTTATCCTTCATTCCCTTCAACACCCCTGTACAACACTATGATCGACGGTGAAGGAGCCTTTCATGGCCAAATCCGCCAAAAAAACCACCAAGAAAAAACCGGCCTCCAAAGCCAAATCGGCCGCCAAAAAACCCTCGAAATCGGCCGCGCGGAAGGTCTCGCGTCCGGCCGGTAGACTCGTTTCGAAACTCTCGCCCAAGTTCCGGCCCGGCCGGGTCCAGCCTTCCCACCGCCCCCTGCTGAAAAAACTTCAGGACAGGCGCAACGAGATCCTGGGACAGGTGGACCACCTGGAAAAAGAGCTCCGGGACGACATGTCGGATATCCAGAGCACCCCGGGAGATATCGCCGATCACGGCTCGGGCGAGCTGAACCAGCACCTTTCGGTGACGTTGATGGAGAACGACCGGATCGAGTTGGATCTCATCGAGCGGGCCCTCTCCAGGTTCGAGAACTCCGAATACGGCATCTGCGAATCTTGTAGCAAGGTCATTTCACTGGAGCGGCTCAAGGCGATCCCCTGGGCCACCCGTTGCATCGCTTGCCAAAGCCGCAACGAAGGCATCTGAAGTCTTTTTCAAGTTCCACAAAAAGCTCCGTTTCAGGACGAAACGGGGCTTTTTTCTTTCCCCGACGGCGTATTGACCCTCTCGCTCCCACCCGGTAGCATGAACTCATGCGAAGCATCCTCCTGACACTCGTTGCCACGCTCCTTTTCCCCGCCATGTCCTGCGCCGCCAAGGGAAAAACCAAGCGGCTCCCGGCCCCCACTCCCACCTGCACCGCCACCTGCACGCCGACTTCCGTCGCTCCGCCTCTGGATTCCACCGGCGCGCCGCTACTCTATACCCTCGATCATTCCTGGGGTTCCCTCGGCGCGAGCCTTTACGAGTTGAATCAACCGGAGGGGATTTTCATTTCACCACGCGGGGAAGTGGCGATCGCCGACACCGGCAACAACCGGATCTTGATCTGGGACACCGAAGGCAAACCCGTGCGCGCGTTCGGATCCTGGGGTTCCTCGGCGGTCTGGCGCAACCCGCCCCAGTTCAACCGGCCCGGCGGCGTGATCATCCACCCCTCCGGCAACATCCTCGTGGCCGACACGTTGAACCACCGGGTGGTGGTGGTGGACCCGCGAGGCGCCGTGATATCCACTTGGGGCCGCCAAGGGACCGGCGACGGTGAATTCGACATGCCCCGTTCCTTCGCGCTGGGAAAATTCGGGGATGTGTGGGTTCTCGACACAGGCAATTCGAGGTTGCAGGCGTTCAGCAACCTCGGCGCCTTCAAGTCCCGCTGGGGCGTTTTCGGCACCGACCCCGGCCAGCTCAAATACCCCCTGGGAATGGCCTTGAACGCCATCGAGCAGTTCCAAGTGGCCGACACGCAGAATTTCCTGTACCAGGTTTTCAATTCCGACGGAAACCCCGTCACTACGCAGGGGTGGATGGGGGACGGGCCCAACCAGTTCCAGCAACCCTCCGGATTGGCCGTGACCCCCACGGGATGGATCGCGATCAGCGACGGGTCCTCGGGGCGCGTTTTGTTCTACAACTATCGCTTTGAGTACATGGGCGCTTGGAAGGCCACCGACGATCCCGATTGGAAGGGACCCTTGCCCGACCTTCGAGGGATCGCCTCCGACGCCGAAAGCCGTTTGTATGTGACGGACAGGGCCAACCACCGGCTGATCCGCCTCCGTCCCCTCTCCAAGACGATCGTGACGCCGCCTCGCGTCCTCACCCCTCTTCCCACTCAAGACAACCTCTACGGCGGCTTCGGATTTCCCGTCCGCTGAGCCCACAAGGCGAAGCGGAAGCCACGGAGTGCCGGAGCCATACGGGATCCGGCACCGTCCGCTGAGCCCACCGGCTGTGCCGAGCCCACCGGCTGTGCCGAGCCCACCAGGCGAGGCACACGACTTGCCGTGTCCTCGCTTATATTTGGCGAGGACACACGGCGAGGCACACGACTTGCCGTGTTCTCGTTTACATATGGCGAGAACGCAAGGCGAAGCGGAAGCCACGGAGTGCCGGAGCCATACGGGATCCGGCACCGTCC
>CAZSKE010000430.1:0-2535 GCA_964607325.1 uncultured bacterium
CTACAGTCCCCCAGATAACCCCAGTATCTTCCATCGAAATCCCTGTCCGGGAACTCATGCCTAAAAGAGGCATACGCATTTAAATCAGCAAATTGAATAAAATGAGAAATGCCGGAAATTCGGAAAGAAGGGTCTTCAAGAAGATTTACTGCGTTACAGCGAATGTAGTCGTTGGTAAATGCCGATTTAACGACGTTGAATCTTCTCATGGATCTAACAAGAGTCCTTAGTTGCCCCTCGTACCCGGCATCGGCAATGATATGGGCGTTTTCCTGTGTGTCTCTCTGTGTTCCAAATCGCTCCAGTCTTTGAATGGCAAAACGCCAAGCTATTTCCCATACGTCCAGGTCTCTTTTACTAATACGATCCTTGGCAATAACTATCGAAAATGTCTTTATAATCCCACACTTTTTTTGCATTCTCATTGCGGTTCTATAAATACTCATTCTTTGTTTAAAAGAAAGGTTTAAATTTCTAAAGCTTCCGTTCCCATTGTAAAGCCAAGCGCCTTTAAGCTCGCAGTTTCTCGGCACTCCATATTTTCTTCTAATGTGCAGTCTAAACGACCTAATAAAGTCCAAAGACGAAAACCAATCCCTATCGTTAATTAAAATACAAGATAAACAAAATGTTCTCGTTTTAGAACCGGTTAGACCCGGATCGCCAGACTCGTCAAAATATGAAAAGTACATTCCGTCATTATATTTTCCCCCACCTCTTTTGCGCCGCTTTTTTTGCTATTTCTTTTCTTCTTTCAGGCGAAAGTGCTTTTGCTCTGGCTTTCCCTCCCTTTAACCCGCCCCTACGCCCCATTTCGGCCATAACCCTATGAAATAACTGGAATTGATCAGCTTGGGCTGTTGCTCGCTCTATTACGCTATAAGCGGCCTGGTTTTCGTCTTTCGGCTCGTTGTTTGGTTTTGGTTGTTTCTTTTTCATAAAACAAAGGGTAACGCCTTATCCTTATGCGGTCAAGCAACGATTCAAATTGACCCACTACCAAATTACTTTACACGCGGAAAACATCGTTGGCCGATGGCAACTTTCGTGCCTGAAGAACTTTTGTTTGAAACCAGGGGTGAATAGGGGCCTTCAATGGTTATGGAGGGTCCTGGGTAAAGGTAACGCGGAATGAATTGCCTAGATCCGCCACCTTCTTGAACACCATCTCGGGCTTGTGGGTCCTCAACGTCGTTAACGGACAATAGCCCCAGGACACGGCGCCGAAGGCGATGCCCGTTTCGTGGGCCGCTTCCACGTCCCGCAGTTCATCCGCGATGTAGATGGCCTCGGACGCCGACATACGACTCCATCGCAAGACCCGCTTCAGGAGTTTCGTTTTTCCGAACAACCCGGCGCCGAATTCCAGCCGTTTGAACAAAGCGATTGTTTCGGGTCCCAAAACCTTTCGCACGTTGCTCCCTGAATTGGAACTGACCAGAGTCAGGAGATACCCTCTTTGAGCGAGCTTTTTCAAGGCTTGGGGGACTCCGGGAAACGGCTTGATAGGGTCGATCTCCTTGGCCATCAGCTTCCGCATGTGGTGGGCGATGAACGGAAGTTTCCAGAAAGCCACTTTCAGGCGGCCCATGAGGGAATCCGGGTCGAGACGACGGAACGAATCGATCTCGTCGTCCAGGATCGGCTTGAAACCGTATTTTTCGGCGGTCGCGTTGAAATGCGCCCTGAAGCAACCCAGGGTGTCAGCCAGGGTGCCGTCGAAGTCGAAGATGAGCAGTTTGTAGCGGTCCATGCCGCCATTTTACGATAAAAAAAAGACCTCGGAGAAATTCCTCCGGGGCCCGGGTAACGCGGGATCCCGACACTGGAAGCGGCCCCGGAAGGTCAAAACCCATGCGACCTCAGATACGCCGCGATCTCCCGCGCGGCGAGATCGAGCCCCGCGGGATTCAGGTGGGTATCGAATCTGAAGTGCAGGCTTCCGGACCCCCGATGGGCCTTGAAAACAGGCCCCAAATCAATCGCGGCCACTCCCTCGCGCCGGAGCCGTTCCACAAGCAGTCCAGTAAAATGGCGGGTCGTCCCATCCACTCCCGCTCCTTCCACCACCCATTTGCTTGGAAGCGGGACGAAAAGATAACGGATGCCTTTTCGGTCCATCCATTTTTTCCGTTTGACAATCATCCGAACGGGGGTCTCCAGGTCTTCCAGGGTCCGTGAGTATTCAAGGCGATCGTTCGCCCGGATCTTTTTCGAGTCGAATCCCGCCTGATTCCATTCGACCAAGTCGTTGACCGCGTTTTCATACCATTTTCTCAACAGGCTGTGGAAACGGTACCGTTCTCCCGGCACCATATTCCCGGCTTCCCAAACCGTTCTGTCGGAAAGCCGTGGAATCCCGGCCCGTGCCCCCATCAAAACCGGGTCGAATTTCCTATCCAAACCCTTTTCCATCACACACTCGACGACCCATGCTGGTTTGGGAAAACTTTCTCTTTCCAGAACAGCGTAAAGGCCGGCCCGCGCCGCGTTGAACACCGGTACATCCAGAAGTTCGGAAAGCCTCCAAGGAAG
>CAZSKE010000431.1:0-2524 GCA_964607325.1 uncultured bacterium
CAAGGGAGGCGCGCTTTCATCTCATCAGATTCCTCGCTGCGCTCGGAATGACGGATAGGCTAAATCCACTACATGAAAGGCCCTTACAAGCACTCGATCCATCTCCGAATCTTTCGAATAAAGGGCATTTAAACGCAAATTCCAGGCTCGAAAAGGGAACTTATCTCGATGAATTGTCGAACTTGGCGATCCCAGGAAGACGCAGCCAACGACCACGCCTCGAGCCGTTCCAACGTTCGATTACGTCCTGGCAGGCCGCACGACCGACGGTAACAGCTCAAAAATCCTCCATGACAGCCGGTAATGGTCAATGCCATCGCCGATTGAGAGCCTCCTCTACAACCCCATAAAAAAAAGCTCTTTACAAACTTCTATATTTGTAAATATACTAGTTATATGGCCCCTGAACCTGGTTTTCAACGTTTCGACGATTTACTTCTCCTGAAACCCTATTCCGATTTTTTGGCTGTCTGCAAATCCAAACACACCCAGTTGAATTACCACCAGGATTTACGAGTCTTTAAACATTTCCTGGATCAATCCGGAATCAAAAAACCGTTTGATGTGACACCCCGTGATTTGACTCTTTTCGCCGGTACTTTGGTCCAACCCGGTCTGACACCCACCGGCAAGCCCAGGCCGGCCTATTCCACAAGGTCCTTGAAGCGCGTTTTGGGCACCGTGCGTTCCTTTTACCGCTACCTCGCGGCTACCCAACAGGTTCATTCCGACCCGACGGCGGTATTCCACAACCTCCCCATCCGTTCTCCCCATCGCAACCCACGCCCCTTGCCCTTATCCGCCCGTCAGTCCCTCCTCCAAGCCCTCAAAACCGACTCTTTGGACGATCTCCGGGTCACCCTGACCGTCCTTCTTGGCTTTGAGTGCGGTTTGAGGGTTTCCGAAATAGCCGGCCTCAAGGTCAGGGACATTCATCTGCCCGAGGAACAAATAACGGTCATTGGCAAAGGCGACAAGGAACGAACCGTCCCCATGACCCTTGAGACGCGTAAAAAGGTCCAGCGATACCTTCAGGAAAGCCAAAACGTCTCAAAAGTTGCTTCCCCTTACCTGTTTCCAAGTCCCCGGAGCCCCCTAAAACCCATCAATCCTCACTTTCTTGAGCAATGGGTCAAGAAGGCCGCCCACTGGGCCAACCTGGAGAACGCCGACGAGCTTACCGTTCACGTCCTTCGGCATACTTTCGGGACCTGCCTAGCCGAATCCGGGGCCAGTGTTTATGAAATTCGGGACTTGATGGGTCATTCCAGCATCTCGGTATCCGAAAACTACGTCCGTCTGTCCTCACAGGGGGCCCGGGATGCCCACAAGAAAGCCTTCGGGGCTGGGTATCGGGGTTACGCGTTGGAGCTTGCCAATGGCGTTCACGGTTATGTCCTTCGTTCCTTCAGAAAAACAAACTTACGCGGCAAATAGAATGCAGGCTTTCGGAGATGACTTCTAAATTCAGGTTTATCAATTCCATTTAACGATACACAATTGTCGCAAATCCCATCGAGCGCCATTATCTTTAAAAACAATCATCAAATGGGCCGAATTTGCATTTAAATGCCGTTTTTTTGAAAGATTATTGAGCGTCAGCAATCCTTATACCATTGAACTAAAAGCCAAATAACGGACCTCCAGACGTAAAAACAAGCCCATCCAAGATGGCTTTAAATAAAGCTTTTCATGCAATAAGTGCGTTTTAAAGCTGATTTCCAAGCACTTTGCCCGATATATCCACGGAGGGCTTGGTTATCGACCAGGGAAACTATGGTTTTTACGAGCCTCCCTTCCCCATTGCCGGTATATTCAGCCTAGAACCAAGTGTTTTACGCTCTAACCATCCCGTACGGTTTGGCGGTAAACCATTTTTCGAAAACAGTTAAGGAAACGCTTGATATCCTAGAATCGCTTTTTCTAAAAAGCTTTTAAAAGTACGGCGACGACTTCTTTCTAGTTTTTTACGCGGATTAACAGGCATTAAATTAAAGTGACGCTTGAGGGGTTCAAGTGATGTTTTCATCAAGGGTTCCCGATGAACTTACCCCGTCAGACTTGTTTTTGGCTTTTGAAAAAAAACAAGGCTCGGTCGCTGACCTTACGATCACAAATCCACTGCGTTGTGAAATCCCCTATCCACCGGATTTGTTGAAACGACTGACTCATCGCGATGTCTTGTCTTATGAGCCCGATTCTCAGGGCCTTTTACCAGCGCGGCAAGCCGTATCTCGGGAATTTCTAAGACAGGATTTGCCTATTCCCGACGTCAATATCTTCCTGACCTCAGGCACCAGCGAGGCATATTCGTTCCTTTTCAAAATCCTGGTGCCCGTAAGCCTCAAATCCGTATCGGACTCCGTGGATTAAATGATAATCCAAATCCGAAAATGTGCGAACAAAACTGTGAAACGGGCTGATTCCGGTGCCGGTGGCCACAAATAAAAATTTTCGTGAAGAAAACATTTCGGGATTAAACCGGAAAAAACCAAACGGCCCATTGATGGTGAGGTATTCGCCG
>CAZSKE010000432.1:0-2504 GCA_964607325.1 uncultured bacterium
CACAGTTCGTCGCTTGTTCGGCGACGGTGGGGAACCCGGGGGAATTCCTGGAACAGTTGACGGGGCTGTCCTTCGACGTCGTATCGGAATCGGGCGCGCCGCAATCCGGCAAGAATTTCCTGCTTTGGAATCCGGAAGGGTCTCCCTATACCGACGCGGTCACCCTCCTTTCGTTGTGTCTCGACGCGGGGCTGAAGACCATCGTCTTCACCAAGGCCCGAAAGATCACGGAACTGATTTCCATGTGGATCCACCAGGCGCGCCCGGAACTTTCCGGCGCCATCCGGAGCTACCGGGCGGGTTATCTTCCCGAGGAAAGAAGGGAGATCGAGGCGCTCCTGTTCCGGGACAAGCTCCGGGCGGTCATCTCGACTTCCGCCCTCGAAGTGGGTATCGATGTGGGGGGGTTGGACGCCTGCATCCTCGTGGGCTATCCGGGCACGGTGATTTCCACCTGGCAAAGGGCCGGCCGGGTGGGACGCGGGCAAGCCCCGTCGCTCATCTTCCTGGTGGCCATGGCCGACGCCCTGGACCAGTATTGGATGAAACATCCCTCCAAGCTCTTTGTCCACAAGCCCGAATCCCTCATCGTGGGTGTGGACAACGAAACGATCGCCAGGTCCCACCTGATATGCGCGGCGGCCGAAAAACCCATCGAACCCGAAAAGGACAAGGAGGTCTACGGGGAACTCCTGCAAAGCGTGGTTCCGGCCATGGCGAAGGAGGGGCTTCTGTTGGAGGGGGCTTCCGGCGACAAATGGTTTTCGGGGGACAAGAATCCACAGCGGGGCGTCTCGATCCGCGACATGGGCCAGGGTTACCAGATTCTCGCGGAGGACACAGGCGAACTCATCGGGACCATCGACGCGCATCGCGCTTTCCGGGACTGCCATCCCGGGGCCGTTTATCTGCACCAGGGGGAACAGTACACCGTGAAGGACCTGCGGTGGGAGGAAAAGCGGATCCTGGCCTCCGAGGAGCCCGTGGATTACTACACACAGGTCAATTACGAGGAGGACACGGAAATCCTGGAGGAGAGGAAAAGGCGGCCCCTGGGCGCGCCGAATTCCCGTTGTGGCCTGCGTTGGGGGCGGGTGAAGGTGACGCAAAGGTTCATCAACTACGAAACCCACCGCATCAGCGACGGCGGAATCCTCGCCACCATCCCCCTCACATTGCCGCCGCAGGTGTTCGAAACGGAAGCCCTCTGGATGGTCCTGCCCCAGGATTTTTCCGCGAGGATTTCCGAAATGAAATTGGGTTTCATGGGCGGGCTCCACGCCGCGGAACACGCCGTCATCGGTCTCATGCCCCTTTACGTCATGTGCGATCGCTGGGACCTGGGGGGCATCTCGACCCCCGGCCATCCCCAGGTTCCACAACTGGTCATTTTCATCTATGACGGCGCTCCCGGCGGGGTGGGTTTGTCCCGAAAGGCGTACGACCTGATGGAGGATATTTTGTCTTCGGTGTTCGAGGGCGTGAGGGATTGCGAATGCGAGGAAGGCTGTCCGGCCTGCATCCAATCCCCCAAGTGCGGGAGCGGCAACCAGCCCTTGGACAAGCAGGCCGCCCTGTGGATCCTGTCCCACATCCTGGGGAGGGAGGACACAACGCCGGTCTTGAAGAAGGGCGCGAGAGAATCCACCTGCGGTGAAAAATATTCCAGCGAACCTCGCGAAAGCCGCGTCGAAAATATTCCGAAACCGGAGGACGCCATGATGGAAACCAATCCCGCGAGCCATTCGATTCGCTCGGGCCCCCCGGCCCCCGAAAAAACAGGCCCCGTGGTGTTTGACATCGAAACACGATTTTTAGCGGGGGAAATCCCGGGCGGATGGAGCAACCTCCCCGGCATGAAGGTGGCCTGTGTCGTGGTGTACGACGTGGACCGAGACGCGTATTCCGTGTACGGGGAAGAGGATGTCGAGGATTGCGTGAAACACCTTGCGGCCGCGAGCTTGGTGGTGGGGTTCAACAGTCTCAAATTCGATTACGGGGTTCTCAAGGGATACACCGCGGCTCCCCTGGATCGAATGCCCAGCCTGGATCTCATGGCGGACATCCAGAAACGAATCAGCCTCCGGCTTTCCCTCTCTCATTTGGCCCAGAAGAACCTTGGCGCGGACAAAAGCGCGGACGGGATTCAATCGGTCCAGTGGTGGCGCGAGGGCAAGCGATCCCAGGTTGTGGATTACTGCAAAATGGACGTGAAGCTGACGCATGATCTTTGGAAGCTCGGGAAGGAAAGGGGATACGTGCTCTTCGAGCACAAACAGACGCGGGAATTGGTGAAATGCCCGGTGGATTGGTGAAAAAGAAGAGTGAATGCCGGGGAAGATTGCAGACTTTCCTGGTATAAATGCAGGCGCCGCGAGGGTCGTTGACCGGCCGATCGATTTCATATCGTCGCAAAGGCGCGGGGTGACGGGACTGTTGTCGATACCATTGGCATGAAGCTTGATTTGAGGGCCTAATTTCCCCAGGAGTTTCAGGAGCTTTCC
>CAZSKE010000433.1:0-2501 GCA_964607325.1 uncultured bacterium
CTCGATCCGAGCCGAAGTTGACGGACGCGAAGAAGGGTCTCGCCTCGTAGACGGCTTCCTCGATCTCGGCGCAATCCAGACGGGCCACTCGCGGATGGAGCAGGGCCGAGCCGCAGGTGCTGCCACTACCCCAGCCCACCACGAAAACCTCTTTCGGGTCGGGGTGCAGCATCAGCGGCAGATGCGCCACCATCTTCTGGGTGCTGGCGTCCAGCCCGGTGCTGGCGTCCACCTTGCCGTTGATCCCCAAACCCAGGATGCCGCCCGAATCGGTCACGTCCACGACGGCGTCCAGGCCTTCCTTGTACCAAAGCAACCGACGATTGGCCGAAAGCAATTCACGCAGGGAGCCGCCGCCGCGTCCATAAGTGCCCCACCGCAAACCGTGGTGATAGATGCCGCAACTCATCACGAGCGGGTCCCAGGGCCTGAACGACCGGACGCCCCAAAGTCCCGTGGCCAGGATCAACGCCACGCAGACGCCCCGGAGGACCCGGCGCGCGGGAAGAAGCGCCGCGGCCAGGCAGAAGGGCACGGCCGCCACCAGGGGGTAAAGGGCTTGAAGACCCAGACGGGGCATGAGCCAATATCCGGCCGCGAGAGTGCCCGCCACCGCGCCCCAGGTGTTCCAGGCGTAAAGACGTCCGGTCAATTGGCGGTCGTCTCCTTGCCCTTCCTTGAGCCAGCCGATGAGCGCCGGAAAGGCGTAACCGAAACCGAGGGTCACCGGCAACATGGAACCGAACGAGAGAAGGTATCCGAAAACCTGGTACAACCCGAAGGACGGTTTGGCGACCCGGAGGAATTGGTAGAAAACGTCGGGAAGAAAACCCAACGCCCAGGCCTGAAGCAGGATGAGCGAGCCGAGCGCCGCCAGCAAAGGCGGGAGCCACCGGCCTCCCGGTGGCAGGCGACGCCAGGTTTTCTCGTACAACGCCGTGCCCGCGACCAGGCCTGTCAGGAAAGCGGCGACCGTGACATTGAAGGAATAAACGGAAGAGCCTGTGATCAGGACGTAACTGCGGATCCAGGTCGTTTCCAGGAGAAAGGAGGCGGCTCCCAGGGCGGCGGCGGCGGCCAAGGGCCATCGGAACCCGCGTCCGGCGGGGCCCGTCAGCGAGGAGGGCTCTGTCTCCGCCTCGACAGCCTGACGCCGTTTGGCCAGGGATTTGGCGGTCAGGGCCACCACGAGGTTGAGGGCGACCCCGAACAAGAACGTTCCGGGCACTCCCCACAGGGGAAGAAGAAGGAAGGTCCCGGCCAGCGTGCCGAGGACACCCCCGAAGGTGTTGACCCGGTAGAGAAGACTGAAGTTTGTCTCGAGGCCTTTCCGATTGCCCGCTAGCACGGCCACCAGGACGGGAGTGGTCATGCCGATCAAAAAAGTGGCCGGAAAAAGAATCATCGCGGCCAACGAGGCTTTCAGGAATCCCGCCGCGAGAGGGCTCATGGGATGGAACGCCGCGAAGGCCCCGTACCAGGAGGGAAAACCGCGTAGAAGGAAGTGGCTGAGGACCGCGGTTAAACCGATGCCGCCCTCGATCAAGGCGTAGGTCCCGAATCCGGGGTTCTTCAAGCGAGGAGAGGCGGAGGCGCGGCTTCCGAGCGCCATGCCGGCCATGAAGACGGCCAGGATGAGGGTGACCGCCTCTCGGGTGCCGCCGAAGGCCAGTTCCAGACCGCGCATCCAAAGCGATTCATATAGAAGGGAAGCGAATCCGGAGCTGAAAGCGAAAGCCACGATCCAACCGGTTCCGACGGTTCCAGGGAGCGCGGAGAGACGGTGGAGGTCTTTGTTGGCCATGGGGGGCTATGTTAGCAATCGGCTTCCGGAAGGGGAGAAAAGAGTTGTTTTCCCGCGCGATTATCGACAAACCCGTTAGCCGACAAGACTTCCTTGTCGATGAAGCGTGTCTTTAGAGACAGGATCATTTGAAAAAGATATGATCGTCGTCAGAATTGGCGAAAAAGCTTATACATTATCTTTTCCTGCACGTCGTTCACGACGGCGGTACCTCCAGACGCACGAAAGGTTTTTCATGATCAGCTACAAGGATCTTGGGTTAGTCAACACCCGGGAGATGTTCAAGAAGGCCATGGAGGGCAAATACGCTGTTCCGGCCTACAACTTCAACAACATGGAGCAATTGCAGGCCATCGTCCAAGGCTGTGGCAAGTCCAAATCCCCCGTCATCCTCCAAGTCTCCTCGGGCGCCCGGAAGTACGCCAACCAGACCCTGCTCCGGTACATGGCCGAAGGCGCGGTGAAGATGGCCCGCGAGATGGGTTTCCAGATCCCCATCACCCTGCATTTGGACCACGGCGATACCTTCGAGCTTTGCAAGTCCTGCGTCGAGACGGGATTCTCCTCGGTCATGATCGACGGGTCGCATCATCCCTACGATAAAAACGTGGAACTGACGCGCCAGGTGGTGGAGTTCGCGCACAAATACGACGTCACCGTGGAAGGCGAGCTGGGCGTGTTGGCGGGCATCGAGGAC
>CAZSKE010000434.1:0-2500 GCA_964607325.1 uncultured bacterium
AAGGTTGCGCTGTTTCGGATTGAAGTGACGTTGACCGCCGGGACCGGAAAACTCCGGACACCCACCGGCCTGGATAAGCCGCTGAAAGAGTCACTGAATCGGGCTTTCAGTTATCTGCAGAACGTCAAGGAAAAGCTAGGCCTCATCCAAACACTGGCTCAAAAAGACATTTATGCCGAAGCCGTGGATCTCTCCGGGGGGCGGATTGATTGCCCCTGCGGCGTTGCCTTTTTCGCGGCCATCATCTCCGCCGTTCGTAACCGCCGGGTGCAGGCCGGCACGGTAATTCTCGGGGATTTGACTATTCAGGGCAATATCAAGGGCCCGCTCTCAATCGCGGAGCCTCTCCAATTGGCCTTGGAAGCGGGTGCCGCCCGCGTTCTTGTGCCGGTTTCCAATAAAACTCAATTCGCCGGGCTCCCGGAGGATGTAATCGAACGTTTGGATGTCGTTTTTTACGGCGATATCGACCGTGCGGTTCTGAAAACATTGGAGATGTAATCATTAACGGCACTTATATGCCCTTGAACATTGATGCATTGTATGATTAAAAACCGCATGATGATATTCGGCTCTATTGTTTCAGATGGGTCATAAGGCGATGAAAGAGTTTGAAGCACAAAACGCAGATTCGACGCCCCGCTTCTGTGGAAAACCCACGGCGGTTGATCTCTTCTGCGGATGCGGCGGTTTGACCACCGGGTTGAAGAACGCCGGCTTCAGGGTGCTCGGCGCGGTGGATGTCGAGCCGCTTTCCGCGGAAACATACAAGTCGAATCACAGGCGTGTCAAAATTTGGAAAATAGACATCCGCAAGCTTGATCCGACGGAGCTGATGGAGAAACTACACATCAAGAGGGGTGAGCTCGACCTTTTGGCGGGATGCCCTCCTTGTCAGGGATTTTCGACTATGCGGACCCTGAACGGCGCAGTCGCCGTTGACGATCCGAGAAACGATCTGCTGTTTGAGTTCCAACGTTTCGTGGAGGCTGTCCTGCCCCGTGCCGTAATGCTGGAGAATGTCCCCGGTTTGGTCGAAGATCAAAGATTTTCCGAATTCATCAATTCGTTGAATGTTCTTGGTTATATCGGCGAGCCGCGGGTTCTCAACGCGGCGGATTATGGTGTTCCCCAGCGCCGGCGCAGACTGATATATCTGGGCGGATACGGTTTCCGGATCCCGTTCGCAGATCCCTCAACCAGGAGAAAAACGGTTCAGAAGAGCATTGGGAGGCTTTCAGCGGCCGGAAAAAGCGGCGATGCCGTCCATGACATGCCTGAACAGCGCACTGAAAAAGTTGTCAGCTTGATCAAGCGCATACCGAAAGACGGGGGGAGCCGGACGGACCTTCCCTCCGAGGAGCAGCTGGAATGTCATAAAAGATGCGATGGTTTCAAGGATGTGTATGGTCGCATGGCCTGGAATGATGTCGCACCAACAATCACAAGCGGTTGCTTTAATCCCTCGAAGGGAAGATTTCTGCACCCGGAAGAGGATCGGGCAATCACAATGAGGGAGGCCGCGCTTCTTCAGGGATTTCCCCGCCGTTACAGATTCCCCGTCACAGGCGGAAAATCCGCCCTCGCGCTTATGATCGGCAACGCCTTGCCCCCGCCGTTCATTACAGCCCATGGAAAAAGCATTCTCAGAAGCCTGCGGACAAGTGAGGAACCGGAACATCGGTGATGACAATCAAACGCCGGCGGCGGTTTAAAGCCCGGACATGATCATGCGGGTAATAAACCGGCCGCCGACTCCACCGGTTTCCCCCTGCATGGAAAAGGATCCCGCTTAATGCCGGATAATCTGACCGCCGCACAACGTAGTTATTGTATGTCGCGTATCAAAGGTAAAGATACGGGGCTGGAAATAAGAGTGAGGTCGGCGCTTCACAAAAAGGGATTGCGCTTTAGAAAGCACGTCAAATCTTTGCCCGGCAGACCGGATGTTGCGTTCATCAAATCCAAGGTGGCGGTCTTCATAGACGGTGACTTTTGGCACGGGTACCGTTTTCCATTCTGGAAACAGAAAATATCGGAATTTTGGGTGAAGAAAATTTGCGGCAATCGTGCCCGGGATCGTAAAAATCATCAAATACTTCGGAGGATGGGCTGGTCGGTTATCCGTCTGTGGCAGCACCAACTTGAAAAGAATTTCGATTCAAGCGTCCAAAGAATTATCTCCGCCGTCGAGGATTCAACAGTGGGATGAGAATTCCCGGCCTTTCTCTGCCATCCGATGCACCACACCTCTGCGTCTTTCCTCATTGTCTTCAAGATCGTGTTTAGCAGGTGATACCATCACTGCAAATAGACAATAGAGGTAGGCAAGGTTCGCGCCGGCCACCGGACGGCTGGCCGTCACGCCCCTTGCGTCTTTTCCCCGTCCCCCCTGCATCCCCCGGAGGGGGAATTCCCGACCGCCCGCCCCTCAAAATAAGGTGTGCAGGCGTCGCGCCAGGGCATTCCTCTGCTCCAGCCCTGTCACGCCGCCTGCATC